>CAJQGN010000269.1 GCA_905477545.1 uncultured Acidimicrobiales bacterium
GGTGGTTATGGTTTATCAGCATGGCCGAAAAAGTTTTGCAAGACGAGCAAGAAAAAGATGTTGTCGTGGTCGGCGCTGGGTTTGCTGGAATGTACATGCTTCACCGCCTTCGTAAAATGGGCTACGGGGTTCGCGTTATCGAGGCCGGTTCAGGAGTCGGTGGTACCTGGTATTGGAACCGCTATCCGGGTGCTCGATGTGATGTAGAAAGCCTTGAGTACAGTTACAGTTTTGATGAAGCGTTGCAACAAGAATGGGAATGGACAGAACGGTATTCAGGACAGCCAGAAATTCTGAAATATGCAAACCATGTGGCTGACCGGTTTGACTTAAGGAAAGATATTTCTTTTAACACTCGCGTCCTGTCGGCTGTGTTCGATGAGCAAACAGACAAGTGGGTGGTCGAAAGCGATAGCGGCGAAGTAGTAAGAGCCAGATTTTTTGTTATGGCTACTGGCTGTCTTTCCTCTACGAACACCCCAGACATGGACGGCATAGAAGATTTCCGTGGTGAAGTTGTGCATACAGGGCAGTGGCCGAAAGAGGGCGTTGATTTAGCTGGAAAACGCGTTGGTATAATTGGAACTGGCTCATCGGCCGTTCAGGCGATACCAGTTATCGCCGAAGAATGCGCTGAGCTAACTGTTTTTCAACGAACAGCTCAGTACACGGTGCCAGCGCGAAATGAAAAACTTGACCCTGCGAAGGTGCGAGAGACCAAGGGCCGATATAAGGAGTTTCGGGACGAAAATTTTGCTATGCCTGCGGCATTGGGTGCAAATTTACCTCAAAGCAAAGAGTCAGTTCATGAAGCGTCGGAGGAGGACCGTGCAGCTAGCTTTGAGAGCTGGTGGGAAAGCGGTGGCACTTCTTTTATGAGGTCCTACGCTGATCTGATACTTGATGAAAGCGCCAATGTCTTCGCAGCCGATTTCGTACGAAGCAAAATTGAAGATATCGTAATGGATCCTGAGACAGCCAGAAAACTCAGCCCGGAACACATCATTGGCTGCAAGAGGCTCGTCATCGATAGTGGCTACTACGAGACTTTTAATCGGCCCAATGTTCATTTGGTTGATGTTTCGGAAGCGAATATTGAAAGGGTGACGAGAGAAGGTTTAAAAACTACTGACAATGCTTACGAAGTTGATGTCTTAATCTTTGCTACTGGCTTTGATGCGATGACTGGGTCGATCTTAAAAGTTGATATTCGAGGACGCTCAAACTTGTCGATACGAGATAAATGGTCTGCCGGCCCTAGAACTTATCTTGGCCTTAGCGTGCCCGGTTTCCCAAATATGTTCATGGTTTCAGGTCCAGGAAGCCCTTCAGTGCTAACGAATATGATTGTGTCCATCCAACAACATGTTGAATGGATCAGCGACTGCATCGCCTGGATGGATGAAACATCTCATAAGACAATTGAAGCGACTGTATCCGCAGAAGCTAATTGGGTAGAACACGTTAATGCGATAGCTCATAAAACGCTTTTTCCGTCTTGTAATTCCTGGTACCTAGGCGCGAATGTTCCTGGGAAAACGCGCGTTTTTATGCCGTTGCTTGGTTTTCCAGGTTATGTGAGGCGTTGCGATAAAGTAGCGAGCGAAAATTATGATGGTTTTACGTTGGTGGCAAATAGTTGAGTAGACATCGCTAATAGTGGTTCTTTTTCGAAGTTGAAGGAGATGCCACTTGTGGTCTAGCTGAGTTATGTAGATAGTGAATATTAATGAATTCGAGATATAGAAAAGGGGCAACGTTGAGTGGAGATTTGGAGTTACTCTCATCTGGTTGGGGTTTGATAGAAGGCCCGCGGGTAGACGAAAATGATAATTTGTACTTTTCTGATGTTCCAAATGGGGGAGTGCGGCTAAGGAAGCCCTCAGGTGAAATTGATGTGGTTATTCCGAAACGGCGCGGCGTCGGTGGAATGGTATTTCATGAGGATGGGGGCCTTGTCGTTGGCGGGCGAAACATTCAATTGGTTAAAGATGGAGATTCGCGAATATTATTTGATCCCGGGTTCCCTGGTTTTAATGACCTCCATACCGACGCTGTAGGACGTGTCTATGTTGGCTCGCTGCGTTCTGATCCTTTCAGCGACGCGAAAGAGCGGCAGGCAGGTGAGCTTTGGAGGCTCGAATTAAATGGAGACGCCACTGAAATTTATGGTGGGGTTCAGCTTACGAATGGTATCGGCTTTTCTCCAGATGGAATGACGCTCTACCACTCAGACAGTATTCCCGGACGGGTTTGGATGTCGGACGTTGAGGGGGATTCATTGGTAAATAAACGGTCTTTTATTGAAGAGCGTGGCGCCGTACCAGACGGTTTGGCAGTTGATATTCAGGGTGGGGTTTGGGTGGCGTTGGCGGAAGGCGGACGAGTTCAACGGTACCTTCCTGATGGCACTCCTGATGTTTCTATCAGTATTCCTGATCCTATGGTGACGAGCTTATGTTTTGGCGGGTCTGATATGCGCGACTTATATGTCGTTACTGGGGGAGCCACAGACCTGGGTGGCTGTATCTACAAAACACGTTCTGAAATTGCTGGATTGCCAACTCCTAAGGCGAAAGTGTGACAGTGGGTGTTCCTGCTGAAAAACTTTTCTATTGGTCTCACGGTTCAGACAATCAGCCGTTACTTTTATGTCTGCATGGAATAGGATCTTGCGCTGATGCGTTTCTTGACCAGCGAACACTAGCCGACGAAGCGGGATATCGTTTGGTTGCTTGGGATGCGCCGGGGTATCGGTATTCTCCAGATCCGTCGGATGCGCCTGGTTTGTCGGGTTGGGCTGACTCGGCCGCAGAATTAATACGGGAACTTGGTTACTCACAAGCCATTGTCCTTGGAGTTTCATGGGGTGGTGTGACTGCTACCCGTTTAGCGATGCGACATCCCGAATTGGTTGCTGGGTTGATATTGGCAGATTCGAGCGTTGGGTCAGGAACTACAATTTCGCAGGCAAAGTTAATGCGGGGCCGGGCCTCAGTCTTAGAGGAGAAGGGTGCAACTGCATTCGCGCAAGAGCGCTCGCACTTATTGGTTGCTCCAGGAACGGCTGTCGATGTCTTGAACAGGGTTGAAAAGTTATTTGCTGAATCGATTCGGATGCCAGCTTACGGTTGGGCTTGTGACTCCATGGCGGAGACTGACCATAGCGATATGTTAGAGAACGTGAAGGCTCCGACCCTTGTAGTTTACGGCGCCCAAGACATAGTCACTCCACCCGAAGCATCGAGAGTCTTGGCGAATGGAATAAGTAGATCAGTATTGAAAGAGATAAATGCCGCAGGCCACCTAGCGAACCAGGAACAACCTGCGGCATTTAATGAAAGTGTCATATCGTTTTTGAATTTACTTTGAGGATATCTTGAGCCCAATTTCCTAGTTTTTAGCGCGGCGGCATTCTTATACCACCATCACAACGAATGGTTTCACCATTCATGTATGGATTAGTCAGACATTCCATCACCATAAAAGCCAACTCTTCGCCATAACCGAGTCGCTTTGGAAATAGAACGCTTTGTCCTAGATGGGCTTTGAACTGGTCACTTTGTTCACCTTCGCCATAGATAGGAGTGTCAATTAAACCAGGAGCGATGGTGTTGACACGAATCCCGGTCGCTGCCAAGTCACGGGCCACAGGTAATGTCATGCCTACTACGCCACCTTTTGACGCGGAGTAAGCCGCTTGACCTATTTGGCCATCGAATGCTGCTGCAGAAGCCATATTGACTATGGCGCCGCGACTTCCATCTGCATCCAGGGGTTCAGTTTGTGCCATCACTGCTGCTGCTTGACTCAGCATGTTAAATGATCCAATCAAATTTACTTTAATGACGAATTCGAATTGGGCGAGATCGTGAGGCACGTTGTTTCGGTCGATTGTTCTTGATGCCCGGCCAAGACCAGCTGAGTTCACTAATGCTCGAAGAGGACCCATTTCTGCGGCAGCTGCGGCTGACGCGATTGCATCTTCGGCGCTGGAAACATCGCATCTAACGAAAAGGCCACCAAGTTCTGATGCAACTTGTTGCCCCTTCTCTTCCTGTAAATCAGCAATAACTACTCGTGAGCCTGCTGCAGCTAGCTGGCGAGCTGCAGCTTCTCCGATTCCTGATGCTCCGCCAGTTACTATTGAAGAGCTTCCTTCTAGGTTCATGCGGGGCATCAGGACTTGATCCTTTCGATAATTGTTGCGTTCGCCATTCCGCCGCCTTCGCACATTGTCTGCAATCCGTAGCGACCGCCGGTTCGTTCTAGTTCATTAAGAAGCGTGGCCATAAGTTTGGTTCCAGAAGAACCGAGTGGATGACCAAGCGCGATTGCTCCGCCGTTTACGTTAGTTCTGGACAAATCGGTGTCATGTTCTTTTTGCCAAGCAAGGACTACTGACGCAAAAGCTTCATTAACTTCGAAGAGGTCTATGTCTTCGATCGAGAGGCCTGAACGTTCAATAATTTTTTCAGTTGCTGGTATAGGGCCTTTGAGCATGGTTACTGGATCTGCTCCTGCCACTGCGAAGCTGTGGAATCGAGCACGCGGTTTTAGCCCAAGCTCTGCAGCTTTTTCTGCACTCATAACGAGAACCGCAGATGCGCCATCGCTTATTTGAGAGGAGTTTCCGGCAGTTACTTTCCCGTCTTCTTTAAATGCTGGTTTTAGAGCACCAAGAGTCGTGGATGTTGTGCCATCGCGGATTCCCTCGTCTCTGGCCATCATGATTGTTTCCCCATCGACCACGACAGGCACAGGAATGATTTCGTTTTCAAAACGCCCTTCTGAAGTTGCGACAGCTGCTCGGCGTTGGCTTTCAGCGCCAAAAGCGTCCAAGTCTTCCCGAGTAAATCCATACTCATCGGCGATCATTTCCGCGCCTATCCCTTGAGGTGGCAGCCCGGTTTCTTCGTAACGCCCTTGCATAGTGTCGCTGAAGGGAAATCCCATTCCCTTAACAACGCTTGCTCCCATAGGGGTCCGAGTCATTACTTCAACGCCTGCAGCGATCACTATGTCATAAGCTCCGGCGATAACACCTTGAGCAGCGAAATGTAAAGCCTGCTGGCTTGACCCGCATTGACGATCAACAGTGGTCGCTGGAACTGACTCTGGCCACCCGGCCGCTAGGACTGCATTTCGTCCAATGTTAAGAGATTGTTCACCGACTTGCATTACACAACCCATAATTACGTCATCGATAAGTTCTGGGTTAAGGCCGTTTCGTTCTTCTATGGCTTTAAGCACGTGTGCTGCAAGATCAACTGCGTGCCAATCTTGTAACTTCCCGTTTCGTTTGCCTCCAGGTGTGCGGACGGCGTCTACGATGACAGCTTCTCTCATAGGTTTACTCCTCTTATTCGACCAGTTCTGTTTTCTACACATCCTAGAGGGGTGTAGTCACTAGATCGTAGGCCGATCTGCAACGGTTGGTCTAGCTGGGAGGTATTGTGACGTATCTAATGAGAAAATCCGGATTTAGATCTGATGCGAATAAAGATACTTTTGCGTCGCTGAGAGTCCCTGCTTTTCGGATGTTGTGGTGGAGCGGAGTTTTTTCGTTCATGGGCATCCAAATGCAATTTTTGTTGCGTGGTTTACTTGCTTGGGACTTAACTGAACGCGAAGGAGCTTTGGGTGCAGTTTATCTGATGTTCGGTCTTGCTCTTTTGATATTTACGCCCATTGGGGGAGTTGCCGCAGATCGATTTAACAAAAAAAGTTTGATAGCAGGTGCTCAGGCATTTTTGGCTTTGAGCGCTTTGTTCATGGGGATAGCAGTCATTTCTGGTAACGGTAAATTTTGGATGCTGCTAGTTTCAAGCGCAGTACAGGGAGCAATGTTCGGATTATTTGGTCCGGCTCGAATTTCGTTTGCTGCTGAACTTGTGGGTCGAGAACAGCTCGGAAACGCAATCAGTCTCACATCGCTTTCGATGAGCACAACTCGAATTTTTGCTCCTTCGTTGGCTGGCGTTCTTGCCGGGGTAGCGCTGTTTGGTATCGGCGGAGCATATCTTATTGCTGCTTTCTTTTCGTTGGGGAGCGTGGCCCTGGCGATGCGCTTACCGTCATCGCCGCCGGTATCTAAACAGAAACGGAATCCAATAAAAGAAATTATTGATGGCGTCAGATACGTTAGGGAACGGCCTCACCTGAAACGTTTAGTCCTGACAAGTGTTATCTCGATAATGTTTGGTTTTAACTACACGGCCTTCATGCCAGCGTTAGTCGAAGGGATATTTGGTCTTGGTGATAGCGAAGTGGGCTTTATGAGTACCGCTTCGGCTATTGGAGCGGTTGTCATTTCAGCGATAGTTGCGTCTCGGGCGCAGGGTTTAGTTGCTCGCCAGATCATGGTAGTTT
>CAJQGN010000270.1 GCA_905477545.1 uncultured Acidimicrobiales bacterium
GTCGCTTCGAAACATTGCGGGGTCGAACTGTGCGTCACATCTGAGTAATGCAGAACGCCATGACGGACTTGATTTCATCGCCCAGCGAAGAGTGTTGGTGAGAGCTCGGCCGGCTTGAATAGAGCCCGCGCGACTTTGAAGATCGAGAATATTTCTTAGCCGTGGCGAAATAGTAGAGACTGCTGCTCGTTGAACGATTTTGTAGCCAAATAGTTGAGGAAAGGGAAGAGGGGGAGTCTTTAGAAACTTTATAGACTCCGTTAAATCTTTTGATGTTGCTAAGCGTGGGTGTTCATCTACCCAGGCTCTCAATTCCTTGGCTGTTTTAGGGAGGGGCGTTACGCCAAGAAGCTCGCCAATTTTGCTTTGCTCTAAGACAAACTGGTCTGCTTCTTCAGTCGTAAGAGGCTTCGCAAAAGTCTGGTAGGCGACGAGGAACGAGTCAGTAAGAGTGTTCTGGACCCATGCTCCATCCTCTGGGTTAGCTGCGCTATAGGATTTGCCGCGCTCAGAAAAACCGCTTACTTTCTGATGAGCGATTTTAACTTTACCGATTGCTTCTTGTACCTCTGGCATAGCGCCGAAGTTGGTGGAAGTAACAAAAAAAGATGTGCGGTTGAGCCTGCCGAGAGGGTCTTCTCGGTAAGCGGAATGCTGGGCGACACCGGCCACGACTTCCGGATGAGCTGACTGCATTAATAATGCCCTGACCCCTCCGATAAAACTTGAGACGTCTCCTAATACGGTCCAACTCATTGATTCGGGTCCGAATAGCCCGGGGTCGCCGTGGAAATCTGAGGTATTGGCTAACGGTTGTGGGCCATGAGAAAATAATTTTACGACGCCTGCTGTTAGGCGCTCTCTTATCTGCATTACGGACGCTCCACTATCTTTTTCAGAGAATATTTCTATTTAGTAGTAAATAGGATGTGTACAGGTTATCTTATCAATGTGGAACTTCATTTGGTGATGATTTCAACTGACGGTTCCCAAAAAAAGCGTGCGGTTGCGTGGCTTCGAACCCAATCTTTAATGGATTTGCGAGCTTTTAAATACAAAGAAAAGTTAAAGCGTTTATGAAAATCCGAGTGGAAACCTTTTTTACACAGCCTCCAAATGAGGTCTGGCAGTACCTCTCTGACATTTCGTCTCATGTGGACTGGATGCATGATGCCGTCAGTATTGAATTTTCGTCTGAGCAACGAGCTGGGATAGGAACCTCGTTTGTTTGTTCAACGGCCGTCGGACCGTTAAAGACACAAGATGTTATGACAATCACCGAATGGATTCCTGACCAGAAAATGGGAGTCAGCCATTTAGGGCTCGTTAGCGGTAGCGGATATTTTGAAATTACCGAAAATGGCGCTGGTTCAAAATTCTTGTGGGACGAAACGCTTACTTTCCCATGGTTCTTTGCAGGCAGGCTCGGAGAGATTGTAGCGAAACCCATTTTGAACCGGATGTGGCAAAAAAATCTTAAAGCTCTCGGAGATTGCCTAAGCAAGTCTCAGTCGCCCTCAACAGAAGGAGAAAACACGTGAAAACACTACCTGCAAGACCTCAGCGAATCTCTGACGATTCCCCAACCTCTTTTGGACTTTCGCAGTCTCATTGTCCAACTCATTTTACGTCCCATTTAAGTATCAGGAACTCTTATTTTGATGGCAGAAAACCTGGGAGCTCATGTTCGAACGGTTCGAAGAGTACTGGTCGCCAACAGACCAGAAAAACTGACAGTCGCTCGCCAGTCCCAAAGGCAAATCGCGTCTTCCGATTTACTCTGTACGAAGCTAGAACCTGATAGATCAACTTTCTTAATTGTGTTAACGACCTGAAGTTTGCTATGCGAGAACGCTGTAAACCAGAAAGTTCTTGCAGGAAAGAAGCAAAAAACATGGAATCCTTGAGCCACTACCTAAAAGAAATCGGCCGCTACTCACTGCTGACTAGACAAAGAGAGCGTGAGCTTTCCGAGATGATTTATGCCGGCCGTGAAGCATCCGAAACCCTAGAGCTTGGTATTGCAGATGTCTCCGAGAAACGGCGTCTCAAGCGCCAAATTCGTGTGGCGGCAGACGCGAAAGAAGAATTTATTAACGCTAATTTACGATTAGTGGTCAGTTTGGCAAAGAAATATCCCTTACCGGTCTCGTTAGAGCTCCTGGATTTGATCCAAGAAGGAAACCTCGGCCTCGAACATGCGGTTGAAAAATTTGATGGCCGCAAAGGTTGGAAGTTTTCGACGTACGCGGCCTTTTGGATCAGGCAGTCAATAGGACGCCTAATCGATCAAAAAGCAAACATTATCAGGATCCCAGCTGAGAAAAGCAGCCGCCTGAGAAGAGAATTGCGTCAAGCTTCCGGGCCTCAATTCCAGCTGTCTCCGGACATGGCTGAGCTGCATATCTTGACTCAGACGAACTCGTTAGACCAATCCTTAACTGAAGATGGTGATCTGACGTTAGAGTCTTCTTTAGCGAGCCCTGATCCGGGACCTGAATCGGTCGTTGAACATCTCCACACCCAACGGCAGCTCGCGGACTTGTTAGGTCGGCTTCCGGATCGGACCCGGTTTCTTGTTAAATACCGGTACGGACTGGTTGACGGCATTGAACATAGTTACAGAGAGGCTGGAGAAGCAGTTGGGCTAACTTCAGAAGCTGCTCGGCGAATCGTCACTAGAGCAATGGGTGATATGCAAATCAAAGCATCTGCGCTGTAACTAAAAATGTGGCGAGTTAGTTTGTAACAGTAACCGTTTCCTTTTCGGCTTTGGATCCTGAAGTTCACGGTCCAAAGCTGCACAGTGTAGGTATCACAGCCATCACCGGCCGAAGCCATGCGCGTTGAGCACTGCTTTGAAATGGTTGCTTTTTCCCCTCATATTGGGTCTTGATAAGGGGTTTTAAGCTTCTGAGATGAACGCGACTTCAAAGTTGGACCAAAGATTTTTAGATAAACGCGTATGTCAAAATTGATTAAGCTCTTCTCATAGTAACAAAGGACTTCTATGAGTTTAAAAATGAATCCACAAGCCGAATATTCCTATATTCCTGCTATCACCGCTTACTCAGGTGGAGTGCGCTCAGCCGATGAAAGCGAAATAGTGCACGCAACATTAAAAACGCCGGTTCCGTGGGCGAAGGGGTTTGATGCGATTAGTGATCTCCTGGCCAGCTTTGAGCTGGAACGATCGGCCTTATGTGGGGTAGAGCTTCGTTGTGAGAAACCTCATTCCTTCGATGGATTTGACGCGTTTAATAATGCATATGAGAACAAGCTGGCTCAGTGGGGACTGATAGTTGAAGAAGAGAATCCGATAGCTCGAACTAACGTTGCGCCTGCGCATCTAGGCCCGAACCAAACTGAGATGCACGCTTTCAGCTTTGTCCGACCTTCCAAATGCACCGAACCGAGCTTCGTTGTGGCAGGCGCTGGAGATCTAATAGACCAATCATTATTAGTTCCTGAAAGCATCGTGAGAGTGGGAGAAAAATCGAAGGCCGCCTGGATAGCTCGTATTTCTCAAGTCATGGATGAGATGGAGATCAGAATGAAAACCCTAGGTGTCAGTTGGGATGACGCTTCCACTGTAGACGTTTACTGTGCAGCTGATTGGATGCCGTATGTAGAAGAGTCTATATTAGCCAGGATGGGGCAATCTGGACTGCGAGGATTGCATTGGTATTATTCCCGCCCTCCTATAGAGGGACTGACATTTGAAATGGATCTGCGAGGAGTCGCCCAAGAAATATGGGTGTAGTCGCTGATTATTAAGACTCGGTCGTTGCGATTAGAAGAGAGGTTCTTCTGGAATTACCATTCCCCACCCATCGGTTCTGATTAGTTCTTGATCAGCTAGTGCTATTAATCCATTTGCGCTGTTAAGAGCTCCGCCACAGATAATTCCTCGCTCAGTGTCATGTGCTCTCCACGCTTGGAAGACATATTCGGTTCCAACTTCGACTTCCTCAAAGAATTGAGCTGCGATATTACCGGTCACAAGCCCATTGTTGTTAGAAGGAGGCGGATCAACAAATATTGCCCAACTAGTGATGCAGTCAAAAATTGTCCAAACTAGTTCACGCGGAACTATGCCATTTTGATTTCCCCATCGTGCTGATGGGGTCCAAACAGCGACGACATGCTTGCCATCGTCTAACCCGCGAATACGTACACCCATACCCTCGTCGCTATGACCACATCCAATACAATTTGGGTAGGGAGACTCAAATGGAAGGTCGGAATCCATAGCAGCCTTGGCTGCTGATATGTCCGCGGGAACCGGTGAATCGATATGGATACTGGAACGTTGGGCTATTAAGACCAATTCATTTTCCCTATGCATCTCGGAACCATTAGGTATCTGTGTCTTTGTGAGGAAGTCACCTGGGTGGATAGGGCGACGAATTCTAACCCTTGTGGGTCCATCG
>CAJQGN010000271.1 GCA_905477545.1 uncultured Acidimicrobiales bacterium
GTCCGCGGGAACCGGTGAATCGATATGGATACTCGAACGTTGGGCTATTAAGACCAATTCATTTTCCCTATGCATCTCGGAACCATTAGGTATCTGTGTCTTTGTGAGGAAGTCACCTGGGTGGATAGGGCGACGAATTCTAACCCTTGTGGGTCCATCGATTCCATCCGCCGCGAGGCCTGCTATGTATCCACCTTGCATAGTTCCGGGCATTCCTACGAAACGATCGGACATTTCAATACCTTGAATAGACATCAGCGCTTATGTTCATAAATTGTAGAAACAACATCAGGATCGATCGCAGCTTCTATCAGAATGGGAATTCCTTGTTGCCTATTTTTCACGAGTTGCATAGCTTCATCGATATCATCAAGGCAGTTAATTTTCGACGTTTGGCACCCCATCGCCTCAGCAACAGCACATAAATCTGGCCATTCATGTCGCGATGATGATGGGTCCATGTTTTTGGCGACTAGCTGGATGTGTTCAGCGCCATAGCTGCCATCGTTATAGACCATCACAATTAAGTCGAGCCCCAGATGCACAGCAGTTGAAAGCTCTGTCATGCCGCCCATCATGTAGCCGCCATCGCCAATGCAAAGCACTGTTGGAATATCTGGGCGCCCAACTGCTGCGCCGATTGCCGTTGACATGCCAAGACCGATTGCTCCAAATCCATGGCTAGTTACTAAATCAAGAGGATGTGGCACCGACAAGGTTAAAGCATCAAGCATGAACCGTCCTGCGTCTACCACTACTTGTCGTTTCTGCGGGAGTCCGGCATCAATGTGTCGAGTTAAAGTCCTCGGATCTACCGAAACGTCAGTGCTCTTATCCTCAAATGTTGAAGCCAGGTCGAGTTCATTCAACTTTTTTTCGAGACTCGCAGTTCGGAATGCTGATGGTTCGTGTTCGGCGGCTCTTAACAGATCAAGCATTGACTGGGCGACTACCGTTGCATCACCGACTACGCCTGCATCAACGGCTACGTTTCGGTCAATGTTGCTTGGGGTAAGGTCAATTTGCACTACCCGCTTACCTGTCAAAAGGGTTTGGTGATCAGTCGTAAAGTAATTCAGGCTTGCACCAAAAACCACTAAGCAGTCTGCTGAAGCCAAAGTCTCTCCGGCAACTTCATGGCTTAAAGTTCCATGGATACCGAGATCGAACGGCTCCCCTCGAAAGTATCCGGTGCCTAAAAGTGATGTGGCGAGCGGTGCTCCGAGCGCATCTGCTAGCTGTATAAGCGACTCTTTAGCTCCGGATTTTACTGCACCACGACCTGCTACTACTACGGGCCTCACAGCTGATGCAACAATGCCCATAGCTGCTTCAAGCTGATCGGCGTCTGGTGCTAATCGCATTGCAGGTGGTGTTAAGGGTGGCCTTGGATGATATTGAACCTCATCCCATTCAACGTTGAGAGGAACGTTTATCACAATCGGTCGGTGTTCTGCGAAGGCGCGTCGCACTGCGGTTGAGACATCTTCAGCAATTGACTCAACATTACGGATGGCTTGAAACCCAGCACCGGAAGCTGTTACAAGAGCATGCTGATCTAAGTTTTGTAAATGTTGCTCATTTTCTATTGGTGTGTCTCCAGCGACAACGAGCATTGGAGTGCGATTTTTTGTTCCTTCGACCAGCGCTGTCATGGCGTTTGTGAGTCCTGGGCCGTGAGTTACAGAAGCAACTCCGAGGCGACCTGTAGCTTTAGCCCACCCTTCCGCCATGCACACGGCGTTAGCTTCATGAGTCGCTCCAACCAAATTGACCCCATGTTCCCTAACAAGGTTTTCACCGATAAATAGATTACCGTCTCCTAAAACAGCGAACATCGTATCAACCCCGTGGTCGACCAGAGCTTGGGCTACGGCATCATGTCCTAACATCTTATTCCCCCGATTGAGTAGCTATTATTTAGGTTGCAGAACTAACCCATAGTTTAGAAGCGTAAAAATAAGTATGCCTATGAAAACGACGTGCTAATAAAAGCATTAGGGCGCCGAAAACGAAACTAGGGGTTTACTAGATCTTGCAGCTAATCGAGCTCTAAAGGCAAGTCTGGGTCTTCGCCCCACTCCAACAGCGAACCGTCATAAAGTGACAGGTTAGAAAACCCCAAAACGTGCAAAGCAAAAAAAGTTGTACTCGCTGCAATTCCACCACCGCAGTAGGTAATTAGTTTGTCTTGCTTATCTGCTCCAGCCAGCTCGAAAATTGATGAAATCGCCTCCCATTCGCGAAATTTTCCTGACGAGAAATCTATGAGTTCGCTAGCTGGAACACTAATACTTCCTGGGATTCTTCCTGGACGTCCGTAATGCTGACCTTGCCCAGCGAATTGCTCAGCTGACAAGGAATTAACGAGTGTGACTGTGGGATTATCAAGGCTGTCTATCACATCTTGTTTTGTAGCTGTCCAGTGTTCCTCGGGTCCACCGATAAAGTTAGATACTGGAAATCGAGTTTCACCTGATTCAACTGGCATATCTAAGTGAGTCCATTTTTCAAAATTTATATCTAGGAGTCGGACATCTTGAACACCGGCATTTTTTAGTACCCACCAGCATCGGTGAGTAGACGAAGTCACAGAATTGCCATAGAGAATAATTGTTTGCTGATTATTTATACCTGCGAGAGATAAGAGCTCCCAAACCTTTGATTGGTGGGGCATCGCAAATGCGAAAAGGCCTTCCGGGTCAGAAAGATCATCAACCATGTGCAAGTAAGTTGATCCAGGAATGTGTGATTTTAAGAATTCATCTTTCATTTGAAAAAAATTTGACGGACCGGGCGGTCTTGGTTCAAATCCGACTCGGGTATCAATAATCCGAATGGAGCTATCAAGGAGGTTGTCTGCTAGCCAATTTGCATCAACTATCAGATCTGATACTGGCTCAGAATTGTTCATCGCGAAACCGTATCTCAACTGTGAACTACGATCAATGGCCGGAATTAGCTACCATTCGTTATAGAGATAGCGATGGGGGTAGACATGCGTATAGGTCCGCTTTTGGGATTCGAAAACAGTATGGAAACAGTAGTTACTGTGGCGCGTGAAATGGAGGCAGCGGGAGCATTCTCAGTAATGCTTGCTGAAGCTAGTCGAAGCGCCGTAACGCAAGCTGCTGCTGTTATAGCTGCTACCGAGCGAGTCCAAGTTGGCACTTACGTGGTAAACGCATTTGGTAGATCTCCATGGCTCACTGGCTTAGCCGCTCGTGATCTTGATGAAATGAGCGAGGGAAGGTTTGTTCTAGGAATCGGAACCGGGAACCCTAATTTCAATAATTGGTACATGGAT
>CAJQGN010000272.1 GCA_905477545.1 uncultured Acidimicrobiales bacterium
CTTAGCTCGGTTTTGGTAATTAATGGCCATTGCTTAGGGACGTATAGGCCACCATCAGATGCCAAACCCTCTAGAAGAACATCACTAAACTCAAGAATCGGTGCTCCCCCTCTTGTGCTTTCATATCTCATCGAAATCTCAGTCTCCTACGACACGAATCAACGCACCGATATCACGCACTTCTTCAAGTTTGCGAAGCTCTGAGATTGTCTTCTGCATATCCGCTTCACGAGCCTTATGAGTTATAAAAACTAGATGTGCAGTTGACTCTTTACCTTCTTGGTCCATCGAGCGAATCGAAACTCCATTTTCACCGAAGATTCCCGCTACTAAGGCGAGCACGCCCGGAGCATCGTTTACATCTAACTGCAAATAATAAGCACTAATCATCTCTTCAATCGAGCTTATTGGCAACGAAGAGAGGCGTCCGACGCTTCCCACAGAACCTTGCTTCAGATTACGCGCAGTAGCTATTAGATCGCCGAGCATTGCACTCGCTGTTGGTTTGCCACCAGCGCCACGGCCATAAAGCATCACTTCATCAACCGCTTCACCTTCTACAAAAACAGCATTGAAACTATCGCGGACTGAAGCAAGTGGATGGGTATTCGGGATCATTGCTGGGTGCACTCGGATACCGATTTTCTCTCCGTCCCTTTCTACTACTGCTAGCAGCTTGATAACGTGCCCCATTTGTTTAGCCGCATCTATATCACCAGCCGAAATATCACTAATTCCTTCTCGATACACGTCGCTCACGGCTGCATTTACACCGAACGCCATCATCGCAATGATCGCAGCCTTTGCTCCCGCATCGTGGCCATCAACATCTGCGGTTGGATCGGCTTCGGCAAACCCCAATGCCTGAGCCTCTGCTAAAACGTCAGAATAGTTAGCACCATCTTCGGTCATCTTGGTCAAAATAAAATTAGTAGTGCCATTCACGATTCCCATCACCCGAGTTATTCGTTCTCCGATTAGCGACTCATTCAGCACTCGAATCAGCGGTATTGCACCAGCCACCGCAGCTTCGAACATTAGATCCACGTTTCCTTCGGCCGCTGCATCAAACAGCTCTTTCCCGTACATAGCGACCAATTCTTTGTTAGCTGTTATGACGGGTTTTCCGTTTCTCAACGAATCTAGAACTAGTTGTCGAGCCGGATTAAGTCCCCCTATTGTCTCGACAATTACGTCTACCATCGGATTAGCAACCAACGCCGCTGCGTCAGAAGTAAGTATCTCGCTATCAATTTCTACTGGCCGGGGCAGCGTGTCGTTCTTCACAGCCACGCCGATTATTTCCAAACTGAGACCGGTACGAGTCGAAATTTGCTCTGCTTCTTTGCGGAGAATTGAAATAAAAGAGCTACCTACAGTTCCACAGCCTAGAACTCCTATTCGGATGGTGAAGTGGTCATTGCTCGACATGGGCTTTACGGTACCGGGCGCGATCGATTTAGTTCCAGTAGAATTCATTTCGGTTCTCATAAGGTTGCATTTCGCTATTCAATATCTAAGCGAAGTAAGTCGTCCAGCATCTCTCCGCGCACGACAAGGCGAGCCTCACCATTGCTGACGAAAACAACGGGCGGTCTTCCTATCCGGTTGTAGTTGCTTCCCATTCCATGACCGTAGGCGCCAGTAACTGGAGTGGCTATTAGGTCTCCTACGTTTAACCCCTGAGGCAGTGATGCCTCTCGAATAATAATGTCGCCTGATTCACAATGACTTCCAACGATCCTCGCACGGTCTGGCCTCGGTTCCAGAACTCTTCGAGGAGCAAAACTTGTGTACTTACTGCCGTAGAGAACAGGTCGAATGTTGTCTACGAACCCACCGTCAACTGCAGCATAGTTGCGGACACCAGGCAGGGACTTGAAGGTTCCAATTGTGTAGACTGTTATTGCTGCCTGTGCCGCAATAGCACGCCCCGGTTCTGCCAGGATTCGCACATCGGTTATTCCCAAACGTGCACAAGTGTCTTTAGTTTGAGCACCCCACTCACTTATTGAAGCAGCAATATCATCTTCGACGTATGCCACTCCAAGACCACCGCCTATAGATAATTCAGGCAAATCAAATTCTTTGAAAAAATCAGAAACAACTACTAACGCTTTATCAAAACTCTCAATTCTGAATACTTGACTACCGATGTGACTGTGAATTCCCACCAGATTGATTGCCTTAGACGCGTTAGCTCGGTTCACTGCGGCAGTCGCTGCGCCAGATTTAATTCCAAAACCAAATTTAGAATCCTCTTGTCCTGTCGAAATAAATTCATGTGTTTCAGCTCTAACTCCAGGGGTTACTCGCAGTAATACCTGCACCACTCGGCCGTCTTCCCGGTGAAGGTTTTCGAGTCGGTCAATCTCATTGAGTGAATCCACAACGATGCGACCAACGCCATACTCGCGAGCCATCTTTAGTTCTCTTAATGATTTATTGTTCCCATGAAACACGAGGCGCTTCCCCGGAACTCCAGCGCGAATCGCCGTGTACAACTCTCCGGCGCTCGCGACATCCAGGCACATGCCTTCCTCGCTAACCAGCTTCGCCATTGCTATACAAAGAAAAGCTTTACCAGCGTATGCGACTTCGCTTCCAAAAGAAGCCACTGCCTCTCGGCACCTTGATCTGAGATGTTGCTCATCGTATACAAAAACCGGGGTACCATACTCCGCCGCAATCTCAGCTATGTTGCATCCGCCAATAGTCAACTCCCCTTTTTCATCTACTTCGCTTGAGTCTGGTAACAGA
>CAJQGN010000273.1 GCA_905477545.1 uncultured Acidimicrobiales bacterium
CACGTTGGGGCGGCTTCTTCTTGGTACGATTCATCGTGCTCATCCAGAACCAACACAGAATCGACCTTAGGAATTGGGGCCCACGCAGCCGCTCTCGCTCCAACTGTTACATTTCCCGCCGCGGACTTTTCCCAATCGCGTTGAGCTAGCGCCGCATCAAACCCTGCTCTTTTGAGTTTAAGAAGCACTGTTTTTGCTTGAGCTACTGTCGGTGTCAAGATTATCGCGCTTCCAAATGATGCAGCAGTAGATATCAGGGGCCAGTCATCGCTATTAGGACCCATCCGAACTACGGCTTTTTTCCGCCTGAACGCTTCAACCGAAAGCGAATCTAATGCCGCTATCTCTGGGCGGTTCGCCATTGACGAAGGAACAAATGACACTATTCGGTCAGCAGTAGCAGTCCTCAAGAATTTAGGTCTGTTGCCAGCCCATCTCATGCTCGCCCACTCTGCTAACGCTAGAACTGAGCCGGGCGGCCCAATGCCACTAATTTTTGTTACTGATTGAAGTTCAACTCCACTAGGCGGGTCAACGCCAATACCAGTTACCCATCCGCGAACTTTTCTACCTTTGAGCGGAACCCTAACAATAGTTCCGAGCTCAACACTAAGACCACCGAGAGCGTCTATCAACCGGTCAGGAATCAGGTATGTGAACTCTCTGTCAATCGCTGGTTCATCTGGTAAAATTCGGACGATTAAAGGCACTTTGTCGGGTTGACTAATTCAAAATCGATTAGAGACCCAGCACGGACCGAATATTGTCAACCTTATCTAATCTCTCCCAGGTGAAGAGCCCATCAGAAGCCTCTCGCCCGAAATGTCCGTACGCTGCGGTCTGCTGATATATCGGCCTGCGAAGATCTAAATCCCTGAGTATTGCGGCTGGCCGAAGATCGAAAACCTCGCTTACGGCTGCCGAAATAAGATTTGTGTCTACATTCTCAGTACCAAACGTTTCGACTAACACCGAAATTGGTCTCGCAACACCTATCGCATAGGCAACTTGGACTTCACACCGATCAGCGGCGCCCGCCGCCACTAAATTTTTCGCTACCCACCGAGTTGCATAAGCTGCAGACCGGTCAACCTTGGACGGGTCTTTGCCTGAAAAAGCGCCACCGCCATGTCGCGCATACCCACCGTAGGTATCAACTATAATTTTTCTACCTGTTAATCCAGCATCGCCAACTGGGCCGCCCACGACGAAATTACCGGTTGGGTTTACGAATACTTCATAGTCATCATCAGCGAACTCAGCTGGAACAGCGGGGCGGATAACATGCTCTATCAAGTCCGGGCGAATAGTTCCATCACGGTCAATCCCGGGATTGTGTTGAGTTGACACTAACACTGTCTTTAAACGAACAGGTTTTCCATTCTCATACTCAAAACTCACCTGTGTTTTTCCATCAGGTCGAAGATATGGAACTTGCCCCGATTTACGCGCTTCAGTTAATTGCTCTGCCATTCGATGAGCTACATGAATTGGCAGCGGCATTAGAACATCTGTTTCCTTGCAGGCATAACCAAACATCATTCCTTGGTCCCCAGCTCCTTGGCGATCAAGATCATCTCCGCCGTCGGCTTTACCCGATCTCATCTCTTCGGAATCGTTCACTCCCTGCGCTATATCCGGCGACTGTTCATCTAGCGTCACCATGACACCACAAGTTTTGCCATCGAAGCCAAGGTCTCCTCGGTCATAGCCGATGCCTCGAACTGTGTTACGAACTACTTTAGGAATATCAACAAACCCTTTAGTTGTGACTTCTCCTGCTACGACGACGATGCCGGTGGTCACAAGCGTTTCACATGCCACACGGCTATATGGATCTTCTTGCAGCATCGCATCGAGAATGGCATCAGAAATTTGATCTGCCATCTTGTCTGGATGGCCTTCAGTAACTGACTCAGAAGTAAAAGTAGATCGGCTCACAGCGAGACTCCTGATGTGAATTGAGGGATATGACAATTAGGAACAATATCGAAGTTAGCTGTCATCTATCCAACAGTGCCACTCGATTTTCGCTCCTATCTAGAAACTAGCGCTTAACTAGATCAACCACGGTATTTAAGACTTCTTCTGCAATTTCTCTTTTGGAGCGCAAAGAGACAGACCGAGACTGTCCATCGGACGTCAAAATAGTTACAGCATTGGTTTCGTGAGTAAACCCAACGCCCTCAGCCGAGACATCATTCGCTACTATTGCATCAATATTTTTTTGTACTAGTTTTTTGCTGGCGTTTTTTATTAAGTCATCGGTCTCAGCTGCAAACCCCACTAAGACCTGACCCTTTTTTTTCGAAGCTCCAAGGCCAGCGAGAATATCGTTGGTTTCTTCGAGAATAATGGCAGGGGCTCCATCATCTTTTTTGATTTTTGTGGTCAAGCTTTTTGATGGCCGAAAATCTGCTATGGCGGCAGCCATAATTATTATGTCAGCTTCATTATTCTTTTTTACAGCTGCATCCATTTCTGCAGCAGACTCAACTTTGATTACTTTGGCTCCAAAAACAGTCGGTGCATCGACCGTTGTAATGAGAGTTACTTGTGCTCCACGTTTTTGAGCCGCTTCAGCTATGGCGTAGCCTTGTTTACCAGATGACCTATTTCCGATAAATCGCACTGGGTCGATCGGCTCACGCGTTCCTCCTGCAGTAACTACAACGCTGCGGCCGCTTAGGTCCCCTTCACAAAGCAATTTTTTTGCCGCTTCAAAAATACTCTCTGGTGAGGCAAGCCGCCCAGAACCAACATCGCCACCCGCTAATCTTCCTTCTTCAGGAGAAATTACGTGGACTCCACGACTCGACAGAACTTTTAAATTCTCGCGTACGGAAGGATGCTCCCACATTTCTGTGTGCATAGCAGGACACACAATCACCGGCGCCCGAGTCGCTATTAGCGTTGCGGTCAACAGGTCGTCTGAAAGACCAGCGGCATAACTGGCGATTGCTCGCGCGGTCGCCGGGGCAACTATGATAAGGTCCGCTGTTTGCCCCAAGGTTGTATGCGGAATAGGGTCTATGTCATCGAAAACAGAAGTCTTCACAGCTTCTGAGGCCAACGCATCAAAAGTGGCTCTACCTACGAACCTTTGTGCTGACTCAGTCATCACGGGGATTACATGAGCATCGGCGTCTACAAGAAGCCGGCAAAGCAGAATAGCCTTGTAAGCGGCTACTCCCCCTGTAACACCTAAGACGATTCGACGTCCGCCAAACATGAGTCTTCCTAATTCTGTTACTAGTCTGATTCAGATTCCGACTCAGCCAGAGCCTTCAAAGCAGCATTTTCTGCCCTGAGCGCTGCCGCGGCCTTAGCTGCAGCCTTACGCGCCCGCTCGACTGGGTCAAACCGCTCATAACTAATTTTGTCCGCATCAATTTCTTCGAAAGCTATTGAAAGGGGCTTTCGGGCTGTGGATGTGACTTGCGGAGGAACGATTGAACCAATGCCGCCGTCTAACTGATTATAGTACGAGTTAATTTGTCGAGCTCTCATCGATGCAAGTCCGACAAGAGTAAACTTCGAATCAACTTTGTTGAGTAAAGCCTCAAGACCTGGGTTAATCATGGTGTCTTGTGATTCAGACATATGGAAGACCTTTGTGAGATTTGCAGTGCCGCAAGTTAATTGTCTAACTCTACCAGCCGAATGCCGAATTTTTTAGGTCCATGATTCTTAGCATCAGCTTTTCCTTACGCTACGCATTTCTGCAATCAACAATGAAACCTCAGAAACCGCTTCCTTAAGGTTGACGTTAACAACAATTAAATTCGCCAATTTTTTACCAATTTTTTCCTCTGCATCAGATTTGGCAAGTCTTTTACTGATGTCAGTTGTTCTATCTCCTCGAATACGCATCCGCTTTTTTTGCTCTTCGCGGCTAGGCGGAAGCACCAAAATCACTACCGCTTTCGGTTCTCGCTCAATTACTTGCACCGCTCCCTGGACATCAATCTCCAAGACCAGGTCTGACCCTAAAGGAACGTCAGGAATTGGCGTTCCATAACGATGCTCAAAAAATTGGGCCCATTCATAGAACCCATTTTGATCTACCCGATCTTGAAATTCACTCGGCGAGACGAAAACATAAGCATTTTCAGATTCTCCATCTCTTCGAGGCCTAGTCGTCCATGATCTACTCAGCCAAAGAGCCGGGTCAGACTTCATTAACTCTTCTACGATCGATCCTTTCCCTGCGCCCCCCGCTCCACAGACAACAAATGTGATTGGAGGTTCCGCAGATTCTTGATTCAGCATCTGGCTTCTATTCGCTCGCAGGATTGACTGAGCCAAAGAACTCACACAGGAGCACTTTTTGCGTTTCGCCAAGACCACGTAAACGTCGGTTCGAAGCAATTCCAATTTCAGCCATGAGACGTCGGGACTTAACTTTTCCTAAACCCGGCATAGATTCAAGCACTGATAACACTTTCATTTTTCCGATCATCTCATCGTGTTTCGCTAGGTCTAGTAGATCGTTAAAGCTCAGCGATCCACGCTTCAATTCATCTTTCGTATCGGCTCGCACGCGTCGCGCTATAGCGGCTTGGTTAAGCGCTTCTTGGCGCTGCTCACTCGAAAGCGTCGGCGGCTGAGACATGTAGCTGATTCTAGCCGGGAGGCTGCATAGAGCTACTACCTGATGAAGGGAGTTATTTCTGCATGTATCGCTGTTGAAACTAGTTCTGGTTCACTAGCTGCGGTGACAGCTCTTCCGATGACTAACACGTCAGCGCCTTGTTCGATAGCTGAAGACGGCGTCCCGATTCGAGCTTGGTCATCAGCAGCGCTCCCAAGGGGCCTTATCCCAGGCACCATCTTTACTAGATGAGGGGCCAGGAAGGAAGCATCAACTAAATCGGTAACGGCACAAACCAGCCCTCCGCATCCAGCTTCTACGGCTCTACCGACTCGGAGTTCGAACTCTTCTCTTGGAGCACTGACATCAGAAGTAAGAATTGTTACTCCAAGAACTTTTCCAGGTTTCACATCTGCCGCTTCAGCGCCAGCTTTAAGTCCTTCCACTGCTGAGCTAAGCATTTCAACACCACCCGAGGTGTGAACGGTGAGATAAGAGACTCCTAAACTTCCGATTACTTGAGATGCTTTTCGGACTGTCGTAGGAATGTCATGCAACTTGAGATCTAGAAATACTTCATATCCCATATCGGTAAAAGCACTAATTGCCTCTGGGCCAGCAGCAGCGAAAAGCTCTAGGCCGACTTTCGCTACTCCAAACCATGGCTTTAGTCGCTTCCCCATTCTTGTAGCTGCTACCAAATCGTCCAAATCAAGCGCAAGCGCAAGCCTTTTGCGAATGTTTTCTTCTGACTCGGAATTAACCATGGGCCTCGCCAATCAACGTCGAAATATTCGTGATTTTATTTTTGCTACACCACTTCCCTAACCCCTTCAGCACTTTTTTTGAGGCACGCGGGTCGGCAAAGTGAGCTGTTCCTATTTGTATGGCATTTGCTCCCGCAGCAATAAACTCGATTACATGCTCTGGTTTTGAAATTCCACCGACTCCGATAATTGGAAAATCAGCTAATTTTTCTCGCATCTCATAGACGCTTCGCACTGCCACCGGCCGAACGCCGGGTCCTGAGACCCCACCTCCCCCATTGCCCAGCACCGGGCGCCGGGTTGAGGTCTCGATTACCATTCCCATTAACGTGTTTGAAAGCGTCAGTGCTTCTGCCCCACTTTCAATCGCAGCAAAGGCAATCTTTGAAATATCAGTGACATTAGGGCTTAGTTTCGCCCATATCGGCAAATTTGCCTCTGCCGATGCCCGGATTGCTAAACGAGTGAGTTCTGAGGAGTGGGCAAACATTTCGCCTCGACCTTCGAGGTTAGGGCAGCTAATATTAACTTCTAAGGCAACTATGCCCTCTACTCCTTGGAGTTGTTTCGCTGCTTGCCTGTACTCGTCTACTGAACGCCCCCAGATGCTTGCGACTATTCGTGCGCCGGTTTCTCTGAGAGCTGGTAGATACGATTTTTTCCAGGCTTCAACACCAGGATTTTGAAGGCCTACGGCGTTAATCATTCCCGCTCCAGCACTGTGAACTCGTGGAGGTGGGTTACCTTGCCAGGGATATGGTGATAGCGATTTCACCACAACAGCACCAAGCTGGCTTAGGTCGACATACTTTCTTAATTCATCTGATTGCCCAGTAGTACCTGATGCAGTAATAACCGGATTTGGTAAAGAAATTGAGCCTATCTCTACAGAGAGATCAGCAACAGTTTTCATGACAGTTCTGACTTCGGGGAAAGGTACTCTTGAAGCGACCTGACCCTTAGAGGGTTGGCAATCCACTCACCAATTCCAACAGCCGCAGCACGAGCGGCTGCAACAGTAGTGAGGCAAGGTATTTTATGTGCTGTCGCCGTCTGTCTAATACGGTACCCATCCACTCTGGGTCCGCTACCTCTTGGAGTGTTAATCACTAATCGAACTTGGCCAGCAGCAATTAGTTCAACGGCATCAATGCCGGCGCTTATCTCTCGACCTTCGTCACTAAGCTTCGCCACGACTTCGTCTACTTCGATTAAATGTTCTTTAAAGAAAGCTGCTGTTCCCGAGGTGGCTGCGATCTGGAACCCCAAGTCAACGAAATTCTTAGCTGCTGCAATCCCAGCCTCCTTATCTCGATCAGCTAGGGATATGAAGATTGTTCCAGCAACCGGTAAGCCTTCACCTGCTGCTATTTGGCTTTTAGCGAAAGCTAAGCCAAAAGTTCGATCGATACCCATTACTTCGCCTGTCGATCGCATTTCTGGTCCTAGGACCGTGTCCACATCAGGGAATCGCTGGAACGGAAGAACGGCCTCTTTCACAGCGACGTGTCCATCTCTGATGGCTTCTGTCAAGACTCCTAGACGGCGAAGCTCCGAGAGCGTTTCACCGGCCATGATACGCGCTGCGACCTTGGCTAGCTGCACGCCAG
>CAJQGN010000274.1 GCA_905477545.1 uncultured Acidimicrobiales bacterium
TCCAAACAAGGCAGGAACGAAAGGGCCAAGGTTTTTGTCCAAAGGTCGTAAGACAGCAATATCCGTTTCGATGTCGCTACCTACCAATTTCGCTTCGATTTCTTGACCGTCATCCTGAATAACTTTAAATGCATCGCCGTCGCGGATGACATGAGAATTAGTTATCAGATGGCCGTCACTGCGAAAAATCACTCCGGAACCTGAGCTAAGAAGTCTTCCTAATCTGAAAACTTCTAATCTAACTAAACTTGGCATCACCGTTTCAGCGACATCTGCAATGGAGGATGGCCCCAAGTACAAATCAGGTGAGGCTGCTAATCCGACGTTGGATACCTTGTTTGAAGTGCCGACGATTCGTTCGATCACGACCGGGCGAGAAAGAGTTGCGCTCAAGATAAAAGTTGTAACGATGACTGCGATTAATGAGCCAGCGATAGTAGATATAGCCAAGTATTTTAAACTAAATAATGGGCTCTTTTGGCTACCCGAGTTGCTATTAAATGTCGTTTTAGCTTCGCTCGGGTGACGCCATATTCGATCATCTGGATGCAGCTGGTAAGCCATTGTCGGAGTGTCTTTATTATTTTGAAATGATGAGGTTTCAGGTATCTGTGACCAATCGAATGATGATAGATCATCACGATGTCCCGAAACGCTGTCGAAGCTCGAATCTGATTGATAGCCATCATCGGCCCCGTTTTCTGACACGTTTACTACCGTAATCAAAATTTATGGCTACGCGTCCGCGCCGTATAGGTGGGATAACTGATTATCTGTCTAAAATGGCATGGTGCCGTCTTCCCAAAACCCAAATACCTGGGTCTCCTTAACTAGTGATGAACTGCAAGTGGGTGCAATATATGACTGGTGTCTTCGAGATGACTGTGGCGCAATCGTAGTTTTCTCTGGAACAGTGAGAGACCATGCAGAGCATCGAACTGGAGTGAGTTTGCTGGAATATGAAGCCTACGAAGAGCAAGTAGAACCTAGGCTTCGGTTGATAGTGGATGAAATGAGAGCCTGTTGGCCGGACGTACGTCGAGTCGCTTTACTTCATCGCGTTGGTGGTCTTTCTCTCAAAGAAAGTTCGGTGGTGGTCGCAGTTTCCTCGCCACATCGACCCGAAGCATTCGAAGCAGCCCGTTTTGGTATTGACACACTTAAAGCAACAATTCCTATATGGAAGCGAGAAGTGTGGGACGGTGGGGATGATTGGGGATTGGCATCGCAAGAAATTTCTGATGTCCCAAGTGCATTGAATAACCATTGGCGCGACAAATGAGCCCGATCGCTTTTTTAGGTGTTGCACTAGTTATAGCCTGTATAGGACTTTTGGTTATTGGCCTCAGAGGAAGGCGACGCGATCCTTGGGATGCCGGAATCAAAGAATTCAGAAAAAATCTAGAAGCGCTAAGTGCCGAAGGAGAAATTAAAACATCCACTGTAATAGATGATGATGATGGAAGGCAATCCTCTGTCGCGTGACCTTGCCATAGACCTCGGAACCGCTAATACTCTTGTGTATGAGAGAGGCCGCGGGATCGTTCTAAACGAGCCATCCGTAATTGCCTTGAATGAACGCACTGGTGATGTGCTTGCGGTAGGCAGTGAGGCCTGGCAGATGATTGGTCGAACACCAGCTTACATAATCGCGGTTAGGCCCCTGAGGAAGGGCGCTATTACAGATTTCGACACGACCCAACGTATGATTCGATTAATCCTGCAGCGCGTGGGGGTTGGTAGATTCGGTAAAACACGTATTGTTGTCTGTGTCCCGTCAGTCATCACACCGGTCGAACGACGAGCTGTGACCGAAGCTGCTCGACGCGCTGGAGCAAGCGACGTTCGGCTGATAGACCAGCCAATGGCTGCAGCTATTGGTTCTGGGCTTCCAATTCACGAACCCATTGGAAACATGATCATAGACGTGGGAGGTGGAACAGCGGAAACAGCGATGGTTTCACTGGGTGGAATCGTTTCGTTAAAAGCGATTCGAGTTGGGTCCTTTGATTTTGATGCGGCGCTTCAAAACTACAGTCGTCGTGTACACGGTGTTGCAATAGGAGAACGTACAGCTGAAGAAATTAAAGTACAGATCGGCTCAGCCTGGCCGGGTGAAGATGAGTTCGACGCTGAGGTCAAAGGTAGAGATCTAACCACCGGGTTGCCAAGAACCTTCATTCTTACCCCAGATCAAGTGCGCCATGCGATCGCTGAACCATTACAAACCATAGTTGATTCTGTTATTGAGTGTTTGAGCCAAGCTCCACCAGAGTTATCTCAGGACCTTCTCATCGGTGGTGTTCACTTAGTGGGGGGCGGCGGACTTTTGAAAGGTCTGGCGCGAAGGATAGAAAATGATGCTCGAGTTCCAGTACGAATTGTAAAAACCCCTATGGAAGCTGTCGTCCTAGGAGCTGGGAAGGCCCTGGAAAATTTTGATTCCTTAGAGGCGTCTTTTTTTACGTACGGTTCCCGGTATTGAAATATGGCTCATGTGTAAAAAAGTTCGACTTAGCGTTTGTACGCTATTTTTGCTATTAATTAGTTGTGGCGAGATAGCGACGTCTGAGCAGAGCATTACCGAAGTTCTGAAGGCTCCAGTGCAACAAGCGGTTGGGTTCGATGGAGAGGTTATTCGCCTAGGTGTTCTGGCAGATCTTACTGGGCCAGGTTCAAATCTTGATCGGGCGAGATTAGCGGGTATCGAGACTTTTTG
>CAJQGN010000275.1 GCA_905477545.1 uncultured Acidimicrobiales bacterium
CGCGGGATGTTGGAATTTTGGGTATCGCCTGATTCTCCATACACTAAAGAAATATTTCAAGAAGATCGTGAATTTATTTTGTGCTGTGCCGGCGGTCTTCGTTCAGCGTTGTCGACGAAGCTGCTCCAAGACATGGGCGTTCCAAAGGTTAGCCATGTCGAGTCTGGCTTTGGTGGCTGGCAATCAGATGGTATGCCAGTTGAGACCTATGATGAATGGAAAACAAAACGCTAGATGTCCAAAGAAATAGTTCAAGACCTTCTACGACTGCATCAGGGACCAATGATCGAACAAGAACTTTCAAAGAAAGTAGTTACTGGCTATTGCGAACCGCTATCAGTCAGGTCTGGCGAGGAAATATCTTGGTTTGGATCTAGTCATGTAGCAGTAGAAGGCGAAATGGACGTCGTTCGGCTAATTTGTGGCGACCCCACGCGCTCGGGTCCTGGATTTGAGGAACAAGAAGTAGCGGCGATCCAGAGTGTCATTGTAGAGCTCACTGAGCAACCATTAAACCCGGGTTCATATGCAGAGTTGAGGCTTACTGCGAAGAGCCCGAAACGTATCAACTTAAGTTTTTGGTTTCAGCCGACACTATTAAAACGAGATGGTGTAATTGCGTCCTTCGGGTCTGGATCTAATGAATTTAGAGTTTATAACCAGGGTGACAGATTATTGGCCGAGGTCCATTCAGTAAGTTTTTCGCTTCGGCAACGACAACTTGAACGGCATCGTTGGTATTTCTTAAGTATGGAACTGGATTTAGTTCAGGGCCAGTTTTTTTGCACTGTTACATCTCCGCAAACGCGATCTCCAGGACGAGATTTAATCCAAGGAGGAGAAGAGACAGTTTCTCGCGAGTTTGAGCCCACGGACTTGGCTAATCCTGTGTTTCGTTTTGCCGCTGATTCAGGGACGAAGAGGTGGGATGGTCGAATAGCTGAACCATCGATCGAATTGGACAATGATCGATACCAGTGGAGATTTGAGCATGACCTTGGCGGCTCTTCTATTTCATCAGACTGTGGCGAACATACTTTTTCTTTGTTTCAATTACCGACGCGCGCCGTCCCCGGGCCGTCCTGGACCGGTGAGTATCAAAGATGGGCTGAAGCCCCCGAGCAGTGGAATGCAGTTCATTTCCATCATGATGATCTCTATGACGCTGAATGGAATGCAAGTTCAGCGATAGTTCTGCCGGATGATCTTCCGAGTGGGATCTACTGTTTCAGATTTCAGAGCGAAGTAGGTACTGACCGAGTCCCGTTTTTTGTGAGACCTAAAGTCGATGGCGAATTTTCCGAGATAGCACTTTTGATGCCAACATGCACCTATATGGCCTATGCCAACCACCGCATGCTCATCCAAGGAGCTGATTTCATGGGGGCACGAAGCAATCTTCGCCCTGAACATCAATACTTGGTTGATCATCCTGAAGTCGGCCTCAGTCACTATGAGAAGCACCCTGATGGCAGTGGGGTAATGTTTAGTTCGCGCAGAAGGCCGATTCTGCAGCTTCGGCCTGGCGCAGACGGGTGGAATTTCACTCCGGACACCGATATCAATGCTTTCCTAGAGCATTTAGATATAAGTCACGACATCCTTACAGATGAAGACATTCACTTCGATGGCTTTGATGCTTTGGAGCCATACCGTGTTCTTGTAACGGGAACTCATCCTGAGTATTGGTCGACAGTGATGCTTGACGCGCTTGAGAAATGGCAGCGAAATGGCGGACGGCTTATTTACCTTGGAGGTAATGGTTTTTATTGGCGTGTAGCGTTTAGCGATAGCTGGCCCGGGTGCATTGAGCTACGGAGGGCGGAAGATGGTGTCAGGCCTTGGCAGACAGGCGATGGTGAGAATTATCATGCATGGGGAGGAGAATATGGAGGTCTTTGGCGTCGGAACGGAAGAGCTCCCAATCAATTGGTAGGTGTTGGTTTCGCAGCCCAAGGATTCGAAAAAGCAACTCATTATGTGAGAGACCCCGGAGTGATGAACTCTCGGGCCGCATGGATACTAGATGGAACAGAAGATGAATTTATAGGTACGTCTGGGTTAGGCGGCGGCGCTGCTGGTCAAGAGGTTGATAGGTATGATCTGAAACTCGGCTCGCCCGCGCATGCTGTAATCGTTGCCTCAGCCACTGACTTTGCTGCCGATATGATGCGAACAAAAGAAGAATTTGAGGGATCCGTCGCCATTTCGGTACCTGACCCAAATGTCAGGGCGGACATAGTTTTCTACGAAACACCAGAGGGTGGAGCCGTCTTTAGCGTCGGATCGATCTCATGGTTTGGGGCTCTGGCTCGAAATGGTTACGATAACGATATAGCCCAAATCACTGAAAATGTTGTGACGCGCTTTTTAGATCCAACGCCTTTTGGAATACCCGATTGAGTTCGCTAGGGATCTTCGTTGTCAGCTACTGAATTTTTTTAACAGATCGGCGATTCTGTTATCGCTAGGGAAGTAGCCCTCAGGAACTTTCACAGTCTCTTCAACCTCTTGTGGTGCTGCTTTAGCTTCTTGTGCCGGCTCGACAGGTTTTGTGAGATCAGGAGTGGTAGCAGCATCAACGTCGATACCAGCATCTTTTCGTGCATCTCGAGACTTAGCTGTTAGAGCTGCAATGCGAGGGTCCACCGCTTCAGCATCTGTGCTTACAGGGCTAGGGCTTGCGGCTACCTCAGCGGTTGGAGTAGCGTCTTCAACTCCGAGTTTTGATTTTGCAGCCTTGGACTTAGCTGCAAGCGCTGCTAATCGAGGGTCTAAACCAGCATCAGCTGTTGGGGCGCTGGGCTCTGGGGCCACTGCTTTGGGCTTTGGTTTAATGTCTGAGCTAAATGCAGCTAAGGCTGCCTCTTTTGCAACTTTAGCCGCCTCGATCCGAGCTTCTTGAAGTGCTGGCCAAGCAGGCACTGGTACCAACTTATTGTGAGCTACTGAGGTGCAGCTGACACCATTGTCGAACTCAACTCTATAGCGCTTTAGATCTAGGCCAATGGCTCTACCAACTTTGCCTGCGGTTCCTTCCGCGACTCCGGAGATGTTGTCAATAACAACTACTCTGGTGCCTTTTTTGTATTCAGAGGTGCTTTCAGCCATAGATGCTGATCGTAGACGATTGTGAGCAATTTATGACCAACTAGCCATGGATTTTCGAACGTGGCACGTGATTAATAAAGCTTTGTATTCGTGCGTTGCTGTAAGGCAGGTCCCGAAATTAAAAATTGCGCATGATTCGGCAGGCCAAAGAGAGTATTTGTGCAGTATTTGAAGCCGTTCTAGTACTTTTGTTTCCCTAAACCGTTAAGGCTGAGCATTATTGCTTGATCAAAAAAATCGCGTTGCGCATTGCTCCCGCCAAGCATCCAAATTTTGCTCCATATCGGCTCCATCTCCCTGAAAGAAGTGGCGCAGTCGCCGTTAGCTAAAGAAGCAAGTCCAGAGGCAAGGGGGACTGCCACTTCTTGGAGTAGTCGTCCAGCGTGCGTCTTCAGGTGGCTAGCTTCGCGCATCGATGAAAGTAGCTCATTCAATGAGCCTGCAGCCCCAGCTTTAGCGAGAGCGTAGGCGTAGTGGCAATCATTAAAGGGGTTTGTATGGTGACCCATTCGAAATATTGATCCTGGAATAAGTCCCTGCCAGCGTTCCCCGACGTTGACTCCTAGGAAGTCAAGCCTTGCCAGCAACGAAATCGCATTTGACATAGATAAGCCGTCGATTGACTTAATCTCAAAGACGTAGTCGTCGTATAGTTTCAAGGCTCCGCCGGTATCGCCTTGTTGAATGTGCAACAAGGCGAGATGCCACCAAATGTGACCGGCAAATGAACCAGCATCTCTAAGAGAATGCTCGAATGTCCGGACCCACTTGATTCCTTCCTCGAAGTTGCCGGTCATTTCATTGACATGGGCAACCGAATGAACCGACCAAAGGTCTAGCGGATTTGCCTCGGCGGCCCTGATGCCGGGTTCGATTGCCTCGTCGAACCTACCTAACTCTTCGAGAGCGAAGCACTGCATGCCTCCTAGAAGCGATACATAGGGTAAGTCGTCGCAGCAGTTGGATAGAGCAGTTTCAACTGCTTTAAGCATTTCGTCAATTAAGCCAAGATTGAATAGTTCAAAGTGTTGCAAACGTAGCGCCAGCAGATCCGAGGGGTAACTGTTAAGAATGTTGCTGAAGATACGGCATTGTGACCTGCGGTCACCCTTTAAGTTGAATATCAAGGCAGCTAAATGTTGTCGCTCACGGTCATTTAAGATTTTGGTATCTAAGCTATCTGCGGTCTCAGAAGCGGCGGCGTGGCCTGATTGTGTTGAGGCCATCAAAAAAAGTTGGGCTTTCAGTATTTGTGTCATTGGCATTTTATTCACGTCAACTTTGTCCAAAGTACCGGCCAAGTTTGGCGAAAATAATAAATAGCCGTGTACTACTTCTTGATGGAGTTGCAAGTCGTTCGAGTCACCGGATACTTCTAGGTCCCACATGTCAAGCATTAACTATCTCCATTTCGTAGACTGTCCAAAGGTGGTACGAGAATGTTTTCTGATCCTGTGGTCGAACCTCGTTAAAAGTCTACTCAATGAAACGGAAGGAAATTG
>CAJQGN010000276.1 GCA_905477545.1 uncultured Acidimicrobiales bacterium
GCTCAAGTCAATTGTCGTAGCGGTCCAACCGTCATCCCACATTTGGGCTTTGTATGATCCAAGGGTAATCATTGGTTCTATCGTGAATGTCATGCCGGCTTGAAACTCAAATGTGGCGGAGGGCTCGTAGTAATGTGGAATATTTGGTTGGTGATGAAAAATTTCGCCCACGCCATGCCCAATGAATTCTCTAACGACTCCATACCCGGCGGCCTCGGCGTGCTGTTGGATTGCGCGTCCAATGGCGTTGACTGGGCCACCAGATTTGACAGCTCCGATTCCTAGATACATGGCCTCTCGTGTCACTTTAATGAGCTTTTTTGAGGCCTCATCTACTTCGCCAACCATGAATGTTTCGCTGTGGTCACCATGCACACCATTGATAAAAATCGTTACGTCGCAGTTAATGATGTCGCCATTTTCTAGCTTTCGACTATCAGGAATTCCATGACAGATTACTTCGTTAACTGAGGTACAAAGAGATTTTGGGTACCCGTTGTAGTTCAGCGGGCTTGGGTAGCCACCTAAGTCGAGGCACGCCTCATGACAGACTTGGTCGAGATAATCTGTCGTGATACCTGGTCGAACTTCTGCCGCAACGGCACGCAGAACTGTTCGAGCAGCTGAGCCTGCTAATCTCATACGCTCGAGGGTCTCTTCATCTTTACGGAGATCCTTTGGGGCTTTGGCGATAGGGTAGCCACTTTCGGCATAGTCGGGTCTGACAATTGACTGGGGTACAGCTCGGGTGGGCGTGAGGTCACCGGCGATTATCGGATTTTTGTTGATTGATTTAGGACGCGCCGCTGGAACACGTTTTTTGCGCTTGATCATTGTTATTCACGCTATCGGATTGGGTGAATGTCTACTTTGTTGAAGGCGGTAGAACTGAAGAAGCTCACCGAGCCTCTTTGAGCATCTTCGCAAGCAGACGGAATTCTTCAAGGGTTGTCTCAGGTACTATGTACCCATCTTGGTCTTCAATAGCTTCCCATTGATCCCTGACGTCTTCGACAGAATGTCCGGGGGAGCACCAGCCTTGTGTTAGGCCAACAAAGAATCTAGCTACCCGACCACCCCCAACGCTAAATGTTTCGCCGTTTACTGGACAATCTTCATGTGCAAGAAAAGCGACCAGAGGAGCTACTTCTCCGGGTTGTAGTGAGTCTGCTAGAGGCCCCAACAGCTCTTCAGTCATTCGAGTTCGGGCGATAGGGGCAATAGCGTTCGCTTTGATGTTGTGTTTAGCGCCCTCTAAGGCGAGTACGTTCGTGAATCCAACTAACCCCATTTTTGCCGCACCATAATTACTTTGCCCAAAGTTGCCGATTATTCCTGAAGCGGACGCTGTGTTAATGACCCGTCCGTAGCCTTGTTCTCGCATATGCACCCATGCTGGCCGAGTCACATAGAAAGCGCCCTTAAGATGAACGTCGATTACGTCTGACAGTTCGTCGTCTTCGAGGTTATGGAAAGTTTTGTCCCTTAGAATGCCGGCATTATTGACGACTATATCGATGCGACCGAATTCACTCATTGCAGTCTGAACGATAGCGGCTCCGCCAGCAGGGTCGCTAACTGAATTTCCATCGGCAATAGCGATACCGCCAGCAGTATTTATCTCATCAGCGACTTTTTGGGCAGGTCCCTCATCCCCGCCCGTTCCGTCGATAGCGCCTCCAAGGTCATTAACTAATAACCGTGCTCCGCGATCTGCTAGAAGCAGTGCATGTTCGCGTCCGAGCCCACCCCCAGCGCCGGTAACAATTGCTACTTTTCCATCAAAGCCAAGCTCTGTCATAGTTTTTTCTTTCAGGAAGGAATGAGCGATTCGCTGCATTCGGTCCACAATTTAGCGAGGTATTTGAAAAGCCGGCTAACTAGGGGAGCTTTTTGAAAAAATATGCGCGAACCTTTAATCGTGACTATTGAAATTAATGGACAAGTAAAAGAAGGCTGGGAACCAGTTCTGAGAGCCTTCATCCACAATTTTGAGAACCAGAATGAAATTGGCGCTTCAGTCTGTGTGATACATGAAGGTGAAACGAAAGTGGATCTTTGGGCGGGAGTCGTCGACTACGACGATACTCCTTGGCAAGAAGACACAATGGTTGTGTTTCACTCAGCGACTAAGGGTGGGGTTGCTTTGGCAGCGCATTTATTGTCTGATCGCGGATATCTCGATCTGGACGCGCCGGTCTCGGAACTCTGGCCTGAGTTTGCTACTAGGGGTAAAGAAAAAGTTACGAACCGAATGATGTTAAATCACACAGCTGGTGTGGCTGCATTTCGAGAAGCGCTGCCGGGGAAGTCCGCTCTTGATTGGGACTATGTGTGTGATCGTCTGGCAGCGGAGGAACCCTGGTGGGAGCCCGGTAGCCGTAATGGTTATCACATGGCAACTTTTGGATGGACAGCGGGCGAGTTAGTACGAAGAAGCTCTGGTCAGTCACTCGGGTCATTTTTTCGAAATGAAGTAGCTCGGCCGGCAAATGCGGATTTTTGGATTGGTTTACCAAGAAGTGAACATCACCGTGTCTCAAACCTCATTCGATACAAACCAGTTCGTGGAGAAAAATTTAGTTCCTACACGGAAGCGTTTTTAGCTGATAAGGATTCTATGCAAGCTAAGGCTTGGTATCACCGAGGCGGAGCTGAATCTAATGATCCGGCTAGCTGGGAAGCGGAATTAGGCGGTGGCGGCGGGATTGGAAACGCGAGAGGTCTAGCTCGTGTCTATAACGCTCCAGCTCTTGGAGAGTTTGTAGGTTCTGTCCAAGCCGCTCGCATGTCTCGAGTGTCTGTAGCGACTGAGTCTGATGCGATGTTGTTACTCCCGACAGCCTTTTCGGAAGGCTTTATGAAACGAATGGACAACACTAGGAACCAATTCGGTGACCATGATTCTGTGCTTATTGGTGACCGTGCCTTCGGGCACGTTGGAATGGGTGGCTCAATAGGCTTCGCAGACCCAGATATTGGACTAGCGATGGGATACGCCATGAACCGATTAGGGAAAAGTATTCTTCTGGATAGCCGAGGCCAATCGTTAGTGAACGCAGCTTATTCCTGTTGCCATTAGTGCTCGTTAAGGGGTCTTGAAACGGTTTTGAAGTGACCCGAGTTCGGCGATCACTTCGTCGGTGTGCTCACCAAGTTTCGGCGCTCGCCGATGAACTCCTGTAGGTGTTCCTGTCATTTTTATTGGAGATGCTACTTGAACTATTGGTCGACCGCTGGGTTGATCGACTGCGACGAGCATTCCCCGAGACTTGACGTGCTCATCACCAAATAGGTCCCCAGGTAGGTTCACGGGGCCACAAGGAACTTTGCCTCCTATACGTTCCATAATCTCTTTGGTGCTTAGACTTTTTGCCCACTCGGTTAATGCAGCATCAATGGGTTCTCGATTGAGCACTCTCGCGCGAATAGTTGCTTTGTCCTCGGCACGTTGCCATTCTGGATGCCCCATAGCGACTGCTAATTCCCTCCAGTGTTTATCTGTAGGCGCTGCGATGGCTATTGATCCATCTTGGGTTTCGAATACATCAAATGGGACTGCGAAGTCGCTACTGTTGCCACTTGGAGGCGTGTCAGGTCGGCCTAAGTAGGAGTATCGCATTACGCCCATTTCTGCGAGAGCCATAATTGAATCGACCATTGCGACGTCAACAAATTGCCCCTGACCTGTCCGTTCTGCATGAAATAATGCTGCCAAAACTCCCATAGCGCCGATAGTTCCCGGATAAATATCGCCTACAAATGGTCCTACTTGTATGCGGTTGTCCGGGCCATTACCGTTTTGGGCCACCAGGCCTCCCATGGACTGAGCGATAACGTCATAAGCAGGCCAGTCTGAATATGGGCTTTGTCCGGTACGCGGATCGCCAAAACCGCGTATGGCTCCATATACCAGACGAGGATTTCTCGTATGAAGAACTTCCCACCCTAGGCCCAAACCATCCATGACTCCTGCACGCATGTTTTCTACGACTGCATCAGCAGAGTCAACTAACTCGAGAAAAATTTCTTTGTCAGAGGGCAAAGTGAAATCAAGGACTATTCCACGTTTGTTGCGGTTATATACAGAGAAAGAACCGCCGTATGCACGTTCTTCGTCCTCGCGTGTGTACGGTGCCATTGGCCTTTGTAAATCTCCGCGAGGTGCCTCAATTTTTATAACATCAGCTCCAAGATCCGCGAGCATCATAGTCGACCAGGGACCAGCGATAGCCTGGGTGCAGTCAAGTATTCTGACCCCTGTTAGCGGCCCAGTTGGAGCATCGATCATTTGGCTAGCGTGTTCGTGGGCTGTCAGATGATCTTCCATCGTGTTCCTATCTAGTTAGTTGGTGTGCGTAGCCTTAGTGCCTCTAGCTGCACGTTATCGGTCAGTTGGAGAAACAATAGAACGAAATGATAGGTGGATTTCTGTTTCAATGAAGCAGAATGGCACCATGACACCGCCAACAAACGTTTCTCTTGAAGCATTGTCACTTGCTATTGCCGCAGGAGTTCCAGCAGTCTTGTGGGGCTCGCCTGGAACTGGTAAGAGTTCTGCGGTGATGGCTCTAGCGGAATCAGCGGGTATTTCATGTGAAGTGGTAATAGCGAGTATCCGTGAACCGAGTGATTTCTCAGGCCTGCCAATAATTGTAGATGGAGGCGTTCGTTTTGCTCCACCGCAGTGGGGGAAAAATTTAGCTGACCAGGGGAGCGGTGTCTTATTCCTTGACGAAATATCTACTGCACCGCCCGCGGTGCAAGCAGCTTTGTTACGTGTGGTTTTAGAAAGAGTAGTTGGGGATTTAGCGTTACCATCGGACATAGCAATCGTTGCCGCAGCGAATCCTCCTGATCAGGCAGCTGACGGGTGGGATCTCTCAGCGCCGTTAGCTAACCGATTTTGCCACTTAGATTGGAGTGTCAACGCACAGGATGTGGCAGCTGGGTTGGTTGCTGGTTTTCCTAAACCAGTTCTTCCTAAGTTGCCAGTCAGTTGGGATAAGCAGGTCCCATTGGCGGCAGGCTTGGTAAGTGGATTTTTGGGTACTCGCCCATCCTTAGTATCTGCGCCTCCGTCTGACCGCTCAAGTGCGGGTCGAGCTTGGCCAAGTCCACGAACATGGGAAATGACCATTCGGCTGTTGGCAGCGGCACAAGCGATTCAGGCTGATGTTTCGGTGATTCGAAGTCTTGTACTAGGAGCAGTCGGAAATGGGGCTGGGCTCGAATTTTTGGCATGGTTAGAGTCATTAGATTTACCTGATCCTGAAGCGGCTCTAGCTAACCCGGCTGCTGTGGTGTTTCCAAAACGTGGAGATCGTTTGTATGCGGCGCTTTCAGGCGTGGTTGCTGTAGTGGTTGCGAATTTAACTGCTGATCGTTGGGTGGCGGCATGGAAGGTCATAGCGCTTGCTACTGAAGACGCCCCAGACATTGGTGCCATGTCCGCCCGTGTCCTCGCTCAAATTCGCCCAGAGGGGTTGAGCGCTCCGGCTGAAGCAGCTGCGTTTGTTCCGGTTATGCGTGATGCTGGCATGTTGTTATGACAACTGACCGAACTCGGCTGACTTCCGCAGCGAGACTTTGGGCAGCTCATAATTATCCGTATTTAGCCTCGGCGTTATTTGCTCTTCGTATTTTGCCAGGAGAGCCTGGTCTCGAAATGTCCGTCGATACGAATTGGCGAGTTTATGTCGACTCAAATTCATTAGCCGAGGTTCCAACGGACCGAGTGGGTTTCCAATTAGTTCACTTAACTGGGCATCTTTTGCGTGACCATGCTCAGCGTGCGGCTCACATAGGGGTCTCTGAGGATGATATTTCGCATTGGGTCGCTGCCGCTGATGCAGAAATTAATGATGATCTGCAAGACATGTTGAGGCTCCCTCCGGATGCAGTAACTCCAAATGATTTGAATTGTCCTGATGGCAAATTCGCTGAGGAGTACTACGAATACGGGTCTGAGAGCAGTCAAAAATTTCGTGATTGTGGAACAGGTGCGCATGGTCACGAAAGATCTTGGAATCAAGAAGCTCCAAATGATGCGAATAAAGATGAGGGTGTCAACGTTAGAGAAGCTGAAATTTTACGACGGCAAGTCGCTTCAGACATTGTCGAACATCACCGCCAAGTCGGTCAGATACCTGAGGGGTTGCTGAGGTGGGCGACCATGACTCTTGACCACAAAGTTGACTGGAGGACGGAGCTAGGTTCGATGCTTCGACGTGGCTTGTCTGAAACCATGGGTGCGGTTGACTACTCGAATAGCCGTATATCAAGGCGCATATCTATTTCCCCAGAAATAGTTTTACCAAGTTTGCGCAGACGGGTACCGAGCATCGCCTTAGTACTAGATACGAGTGCCTCCATGACGGACCGAATGCTCGGTCTAGCAGTAACAGAAATTAAGGGACTCCTGGGTGGTGTTGGCATTCAAAACGACGCTATTCGAGTTATAAGTTGTGATGCTGCGGCGGAAGAAGCTCAGATGGTAAGAAACGTAGATGATCTTTTGCTAAAGGGTGGAGGAGGAACTGATCTTAGAGTCGGAATCGGGAACGCTACGAAATTGCTTCCGCGACCTGAACTTATAATTGTTGTCACCGATGGTGGGACGCCTTGGCCTGAAGAAAGACTCCAAGGGATTGAGATGTTTGCGCTTCTGATAGGCGATAACCCCCCTCAGCCACCGAATTGGATTCATTGTGTTAGAGCGAAGGGTGAGAGTTGAGGCCCTTGCAGCTAAGAGTATTCTATTCTTTCTATTAAAACTATGTCTGGAGCGTTATATGCAGTCTTTAGTAAGCACAAGTTGGCTTGAAGAAAACATAGATGACACAGATCTTAAAATTTTGGAATGCACAGTGGCTCTTAAGCCAGGAGACGGAGGATTTGTAGCTGAGTCGATGTTTGATGATTGGTATCAAAACCATATTCCTAATTCACAGTATGTGGATTTGACTAATGACCTCAGCGATCCGACTAGCTCACTTAGGTTCACTATGCCTAGCGAAAATCGATTTGCTGAAGTGATGGAAGCGTTAGGTATATCCAGCGACTCGCGCGTGGTTCTGTATGACCGCCGAATGACTATGTGGGCGACTCGTGTCTGGTGGATGCTTAAATTTTTTGGTTTTGATCAATGTGCTGTTCTCGATGGTGGCTGGAGAACCTGGAGTAACGAAGGTAGAAAAATAAGTCACGGGAACGAGAAGCTGCATGCGCCGGGCAAATTTGATTGCGTGCTCAGACCAGAAATGATTGTTTCGACGAAAGAGGTCGAAGCTTCGTTGACCGGCGCTGCTTGCCTCGTAAATTCTTTGTCGCCAGAAAATCATGATGGCACAGATCTAAGCTACGGCACAGCGGGACACATCCCTGGGGCATCAAACGTTTATGCGGTGAAACTAGTTGACTCGCAGTCACATAAATTTCTTCCGATTGTTGAACTGAAACAGATCTTTTCTTCTATTACGGAAAGCAAGAAACCGATAATTACATACTGCGGAGGAGGTATAGCTGCTACTAGCGACGCGTTCGTCCTCACTGCATTACTTGGTGAAAACGATGTTGCGGTTTACGATGGTTCTCTTTCCGAGTGGTTGTTGGACCCGGCTCGCCCTATGGAAGTTTGAGATTTTGAGTATTTCTGTTGCTGACTCTCCGATAGATGCCATAATTTTTGACTGGGGTGGGGTAATCACTATTCCACCGGGCCCAGTAGTGATGCGGCTCTATGGCGAATCGGGAGTGAACCAGAATGCTCTGAAAAGCCGACAGGCGGAATATGATGCAAAAGACCCCAATTCTCGGTTTGCACAATTAGAACGTGGAGAACTAGCTCTAGAGGACTACCTAGCGTGGTCTCGCGATGATTTGGAAGGAGCGGAATCGATTTGGGATCCTGAAAGCCCGCACTTTCTCTTTCCTCACTTATTGGTAGTGCCAGAAGTAATTAATGCCATAAGGGATCTTCGCGATCGCGGATTTACTACAGGGTTATTGAGTAATAATATCGCTGAAGCTTGGCCTCACGTTCTAAGTAATTTAGATGTCAACGGGTTATTCGATGTTTGTGTTAACTCTGCATTCGTAGGAATGCGTAAACCTGAAAAACGTATTTTCTCTCACATGTTAAATGAGCTTCGGCTACCTCCAGAACGAGTATTGTTTTTAGATGATGTAGCAGTCAACATCGATGCTGCCAAGAGTGTAGGAATCAAAACTCTTAAAGTTGTAAACCCGGTGCAGTCCCTTGCTGTGATGGAAACAATTTTGATGCAGGGCACATAAAGTGTTTTAAAATCTAACTAGGCGAAGTCTGGGCGCCGTTTCTCAGTGATAGCTGCGTGCCCTTCCTGAACATCAGGTCCCGTGAACCCGAGCATCTCTAAAGCAACTGAAGTATCGAATATGGGTCCTGCCGCTCGGAGCCAATTGTTCAGACTATATTTCGTCCACCGGATAGCTGACTGACTACCAGTTGCTAGTTTGGTGGCTACTTTGTAGGCCTCTGTGAGAACATCGTCGTCTTCAACACAGATGCTTGCTAGCCCCATTGCTTCAGCCTGCTCCCCAGTCATTGAATCGCAGGTAAGTAAGTAGTACTTTGCTTTTGCCATGCCACAAAGGAGGGGCCAAATAATAGCTGCATGGTCTCCGGCTGCGACACCGAGTTTTGTGTGCCCATCTAAGATTCTGGCATTTTTGCCAATTACTGAGATGTCGGCCATGAATGCCACAGCAAGCCCTGCTCCAACGGCCACGCCTTCAATTGCAGAAATTATGACTTTGGAGCAATTAATCATGTTGTAGACGATGTCTTTTGCTTCTCGAAGAGCTCCAGCTCGGTAATCAAAATCCGACATAATTTTTTCTATCATCGCCATGTCACCGCCGGCGGAGAACGCGCCGTTTGCTCCATGGACAACTGCGACTCTGGTATCTGGATCCTCATCCACCGCTCGCCAAACGTTCGCAAGCGCTTTGTGCTTGCCTTCGTCTACAGCGTTCATTTTTCCAGGTGTGTCGATACAAATATCGAGGATGCCGTTTTCATCTGGTCCAGTGATCGTAAGAGCAGAAAAATTTTCGTAGCGGTCAGTCATAGTGCAGAACATAGTATCTCGGAAGAAGATTTACTGCCGCTTGTCCGAGAAAGCTAGCTCTCAGAACCTAGTTGTGTGATTTCTCGTTCCCCGCGAATAACTTCGGCAACTTGTTTTATCTCTTGGGGATTACCGTAGCTTCGTTCCCAAGGGTGCAGGAGACGATCTCGTCCATATCTCGGAATAATATGGACGTGCAGGTGAAATTGAGTTTGGTCAGCGTGGGCTCCGTTGTTGTTAACTAAATTTATGCCAAGCGGCTGAAGTTTTGCTGTGATTAGTTTTGCAACGTCCCTGCAGGCTCGCATTATTTTGCCGGCTAACTCGTCTGGTAGCTCAAAAATATCTTGTACATGAGTTTTAGGAATAACCAAGCAGTGACCAGGCGTCATGGGTAAAATGTCCATAAACCCGAGCACGTCTTCATTTTCGAAAATTTTGTTCGACTCTGATTGGCCGGAGGCGATTCGACAGAAGAGACATCCGTTCACGTAGCCAGAGGTTAGTTCGGTGTTAGCGAATTTATCTAGCTTTTGCTAATTTCTGCGAAGTTCAACTGAGGTTACATCATGATCTGGCCCTTTTCTTAGCACGAGATCGGCCCGAGCGCGAGTAGGGATGATATTTTCTTGCAAGTTAGGCAAGTTAATAGAGCGCCAAATTGTTCTGGCGACCGCTTCAGCGGCATCAGGTGGCAAGTGCGAGAACTGGACGAAATAGGCGCTGTTCTCGCGGAAGGCTGTCGCTCTTAGCTGTTGGAAACGCTCTACATACCATTTCTCAAGGTCGTTGGTGTCAGCGTCGACGTATATCGTAAAATCAAAATAGTCTGAGACGAAAGGCGTATTAGAAGATGATCCAGTTTGAAGAACATTTAGTCCTTCAACTATCAAAATATCTGGTTGCTGAACGAGTTGAACTTCGTCAGTAATGTCGTACGTAACGTGAGAATAAACTGGCGCCTCTACTTCTGGAACACCATTAACAATTTTTTGAAGGAAATCGACTAGAGCGCCACGTCTGTATGACTCGGGAAAGCCCTTTCTGCCCAGTAACCCTTTTCCTTCCAGTTCTCTATTCGGTTGTAAGAATCCATCGGTGGTCACGAGATCTACCTTGGGATGCTGAGGCCACTCGGAAAGAACTGCTTGCAGAATTCGGGCGGTGGTGCTTTTCCCTGCAGAGACGCTGCCTGCTACTCCAATTAGGAATGGTCGCTTTTTGGTATCGCGGTTAAAGAAGTTTGCAGTAGCAGCTTGTATCTGCGAGGTAGCTTCAACCCTTAGATTCAGGAACCTCGACAAAGGCAAGTAGATATCTCGAACACCTTCCAAAGTTATTTGTTCAACTCGTCCGGCTAGCTCTTGCAGCTCGTCCTCCGAAAGCGACAACGGCGTGGCATTGCGTAAAGCGGCCCATTCAACTTTAGAAAAAATTAAGTGTTTATTGCTATTGTTACCCATCGCCACACATAGATCTTGGCTGGAATGAGTAGATAACGCAACTCGTTAAACGTTTAGCAAAATGAGATTTTAATTACTTCCAGGACCCTGTGAGCGGGAACGACGCACGATTCCACCTTCGCGGAGTGAGCATTACTGCTCGTGGGTAATCTTCGAACATCCATCTAGCGAAATGGCGACGGCTCCAATCGCTGGAATTAATTATTTTGAGTGACGCATTAGTAATTCGTTCGTGACTTAACGCTGTGTTCAGGGCTCTAGCCAGTCGGTGATCGGAGTGCATGCTCCGTCGAACTGAACGTTCGTATTCTTTAGCGATTTCTTTTAGGGTTCCGCCTTCTGCTATAGCTGTGGCTGCGAGTCGTCCTGTTTCTAACGCCTGACCAATGCCTTCACCTGTCATGGGGTCTGCAGCTGCAGCAGCGTCACCGACGAATAAAGCTGGCCCTGTGTGCAATAACATTGACGTCAGACGAGCGGGAATAGGCCATGCTTTGTATGGACCCTCTGGAACGGTTGAGCCTAGGACCTCCCTAATGTGTGGTCTATCAAGAAGGTTTGCCCAAATTTCCTGAAGATCTCTGCCTTTTAGGTTTTCTTTTCTCATTACTCCGAAGCCAACATTTACTTTTCCATCGGCTAATGGGAACGACCATGCGTAACCCGGCAGCAAGTCCGGTTCGAACCATACCCATAAGTCTCTGGAGCGATTACCTGTGGCTGTGAAATATTGCCGGAAAGCGTGCCAATCGCCTAAATAGCTTTGTTTAGCCGCTCCTAGAGATTTCCTTACCGGGGACCACATCCCATCGGCGGCAACTAGATTCCTAGTCTTGATACTTTCTTGTCCTTCAATAAGAACCTCTGTGTAATCATTTTTGTTGGTGATGCCTTTGAAGACGGTGCCCTGCCGTATTTCTGCTCCTGCTGACGACGCCAGGTCTACTAATTGCGAATCTAGAACAGAGCGAGGGACTACTGCTGCGTACTCTCCGCGACCTTGGGGGAGTTGGAGTCGGATTTCTCTACCATTAGGAGAACGTATCTGAATGCCATTTATTGTTTGCCATTGCTCTTCTGCTGGTGGCTCAAAACCAAGGAGTTCTAGTTCTCTTAAAGCTAAAGCAGTAAGACCATCACCGCAGCATTTATCGCGAGGGAAGTGCGCTTTGTCGATGACTATTGAAGAAACCCCACTTTTTGCGGCGTGGATAGCTGCCGAAGTTCCAGCAGGTCCTGCACCAACTATGACTATATCTGCTGAGATCACATCTCTCAGGCTATCGATGGTCTTAGCTACCTGGGCGGAAACGTTCTACTTAGTCATACTCGCATAGCCAGCTATGGAGATGGCCTTAATTTTGCGAACTTGGTGGGTCTAACGTTAAAGGTTCTGTTGGTATCTCGGAGTCTGGGTCTGAGCTGGATCCGTCGCAGCGGACGCCATGTTTATAATGGTAAAGGGCGCCAAAGAAATCTTCTTCGATATCTCCATTTAGTGATGTTGTGACTCGTTTCGTTTTGACGCGAGTGCACATGAGTCCAACTCTCTTTTCGATTGGAGCTTCAAACGTAACGTCCAAGTGTTTGGTTGAATAGAGGTCCACGGTTATGGATTCAGACGTATAGCTCGGCCATATGAGAATACTATATGGTGTTGTGTTCCTAATTTTTAGATCTACAGAAGGGTAGGAAATCGTGGCTTCTCGACCATACGGGTATCGTGGAAAGTACAGAGAGTGCGCTTGGTAATAGTCAAATTTGAGTCCTGCTAGCAGAGCGGCGTTGAAGATAGTAGTCGTGAATTGTGAGACGCCACCGCCAATAGTCTCTATTAATACGCCGTTTTGGATAGCTCCGCCGGGAACGAAACCACTTTCTTCAGTCCGAGGGCCGACATGCGAGTTAAGGGAGAGCACTTCATTGGGCAAAATAATTGTGCCACGAAAGCGATCCGCAAATCGTTGAATATTTTGGACTCGTCCCTGGCAGCAGTTATGGCGAGTAGTAAATGTAGAAACGAGCTCACTTATCCCTAGATCCTTGAGTGCTCTGATTCGTCTTTCGGGAGCGGGAGCTGGCTGGCTTGGAAGTTCGATCAGAGCAACTTCGTCGGATTCGGTAGTCAATGCCTTAATGACGAGTGAGCTAACTTCCGGCTGGCAGCAGATTGACCCTTTGTCCCAGTTGACTATGACGTATTCGCCTTGGGCTTCTAGAAAAGGTTCGCCTGCGGGGACGTCTCCTGCTTGCATCATTGACTGAACACCGGAAAATACTTTTTGTTCATCTAAGTAAAGGTTGAAATGTTTTGGGGAAATCTGAAGCGTAAACCAAGAGGCGATTAACTCTGGGGTTAGGTCAGCTTCGAAGTTGTTGCTCTGCAGCCGCAGGTTTTTATTTACAATCTTATTAGCGTTATCTACGGCCTCTTGAATCGAATATTCTGAAATCGTTGGTTGGATATCTTTTAATTTAATAGTGACTGCTGGACTTGCTTCTAGCTTTAAGACCCTAATTATTTTGCTGATGGCGTCATCGATATCAATGTCTCTGCCGGGTATTCCTGGAACAACGACTAGCTTGCTATCGCTAATTTTGGTTGATGGTTCAGTGGGAGCTTCATAGAAAGCGGCGCTCTTACTGAGAACGGACTCAAGCGTGTATTCCGAGATTACGAGTCGAAGATGAGCTTCTGGGCCTTTTGCCAGACTAGCGAACCAAGTTACTGGGCGGAAAAGCCAAAATCCTTTTCCCACTTTCAGTGCTTCTGTAACCGTGGCTTCCGGATCTACCCGGATGCCCAGTTCAGCCGCAGACCAAGCGTATTTGTTCTCGGGAGTTTCGACGTTTATCAATGTTTGACTAAATTCTTCAGCTAAGAATCCAACTTCGGTTAGGAGCTGTTCTTTATCTAACCCGCCGACGTTGGAACCGTATAAGGTGGTGTTCCGGGTTGTATTATTTTGATTTAAAATAGTGTCGGTGATGAAGAGAAGCACAACGAGCAGCAGAATGCCCAAGGGCACTCCAATCACGACTTTTCTTCGAGTTATTGCGATCATTGTTAGCACTAGGTGAAATGGTAGGTGAACTTTACGCAAATAGGGTTCTGAAACTTAGAAAGAGTTAAGTCCCGTCACGCTTCAAAAGGTTGTGCTAGGCAAGAGTCTCATCGGGAGATATGTGAAAATGATTCACCCGGAAAAATTTGTTGGATTAGAGGGACCGGCTCAAACGAAATGGTCACTATAGAGGAGAAAATGAGTATGAGTAAGCTATGCGAAAATAGGGTAGTGATCGTGACTGGTGGGGCTCGAGGCATTGGCCGGGAACATTGTTTGATGCTCGCTGAAAATGGCGCCAAAGTTGTTGTGAATGATTTGGGTGGTGCTCGAGACGGAACGGGAAGCGGCCTTGGGCCTGCTGACGAAGTTGTTCAAGAAATCCAAGCCATGGGAGGAGAAGCCATTGCTAACGGAGACGATGTCTCTGATTGGGAAGGAGCGCAGCGCATGATCAACATGGCGGTGGAGCACTTCGGAGATCTCACTGGGTTAGTAAATAACGCTGGGATTCTGCGAGACCGGATGCTAGTAAATATGACTGAAGAAGAATGGGACGCGGTCATTCAAGTTCACTTGAAAGGAACTTTTGCGCCTGCTAGATGGGCGGCCGCTTATTGGCGAGACAAGGTTAAATCTGGCGAAGAAGTGAATGCATCTATCGTGAATACGACATCGGTTTCAGGCATTTACGGAAATCCTGGACAAACTAACTATGGTGCTGCGAAGGCGGGTATCGCCTCATTTACGGTAATTGCGGCAAGGGAATTACAACGATATGGAATTCGTGTTAATTGTGTTGCCCCGGGAGCGTTGACACGGATGACTGAAGATCTTGGCATGGGTTCAGCGTCAGAAGAATCAAAGGCTCAAATGCACCCGCGTTTCATTGCTCCGATTGTGACGTGGCTTCAATCAGCTGAGTCGGCTGATGTAACCGGAAGAGTGTTCGAAGCGTCCGGGCAATTACTTGGAGTGGCTAACGGGTGGCACCGAGGACCGGCTGTTGATGCCGTTGACGATCCTAATGAAATTGCTGAGATAGCTCGTCAATTAGTAAGAGATTCGCAACTTAACTGTGGCATGGACGGTCAGCCGTACGATGGCGGGCTGCTGGGCTGATAATAATAGTTTTAATAGGCAAATTAGATTGGAGATTGAAGTGGCTATAAATCCAAACGCTGTGGGTGCTGTCGGAAAATCGGTCGAGCGTTCATGGGATTACCGTGATTCGCTACTTTATTCAGTAGGGATAGGAGCTGGAGCTGAAGACCCATTTGCGTCAGAACTAGAGTTCACAACGAATAATTCTAAAAATATTGAACAAAAAACTTTCCCAACTCAGGGAGTCGTGATCGGGTTTGGTGCTGGTGGTGCGATCGGACAAGCTGGTGAACTCGATTGGGGGAGGCTCTTACATGGGTCACAAGGTATTACGCTCCACGCTCCGATTCCTGTGGGAGGAACGGTAGAGATTGTTGATCGAATATCTGGAATCTGGGATAAAGGCGAGGGCAAAAACGCGATCATAGACACCGAAGCGACTGCGACGCTAAAACAAACAGGGGAACCTTTGTTTGAGCTTCGAGGATCGTTAGTTATTCGTGGGTCCGGTGGTTTTGGTGGCATTGAAGGAGACACAGCTCCATCAGTTCATGCACCTGATGACGCTCCCGATATTGAAATTTCTTACCAAACTCGTGAAGACCAAGCATTAACATATCGATTATCAGGAGACTATAACCCGTTACACAGCGACCCATGGTTTGCGACCGAACTAGCTGGCTTCCCACGTCCTATTCTGCATGGTCTTTGTAGCTACGGTTTTACCGGAAGAGCTCTCTTGCACGGTTTATGCGATGGTGATCCAAGTAAATTCCGAAGCATGGATTCACGGTTCTCTTCGCCGGTGTTCCCAGGAGAAAAATTGACTGTTCAAATGTGGCGAGACGGTCACGAGGCTATCTACCGAACAGTTGCGCAACAGGGAACGGCCGAAGAACGGGTTGTCATTGATAACGGTTTATGTATTTTTAGCTAGACGGCTTGGGAGGTAGGGCTCTAGAAGAGCTTAAGTTCATTACTTTCAATGCCCCGCATCTCGTCATAGTTGAGGAGCAAGCATCGAATTCCTCGGTCCTGAGCTAAGACTCTTGCCTGTGGTTTGATTTCTTGTGCTGCGAAAACGCCAGTAACAGGACGAAGATTTCCATCTCGATTAAGGAATTCAAGGTAACGCGTTAATTGCTCGACGCCATCAATCTCGCCACGTCTCTTTAACTCTACAGCTATGGCGGACCCTGATGCGTCTCTGCATAGCAAGTCCACCGGACCAATGTCGGTTGGGTACTCCCTACGCACCAGCACCGTTCCATCGGCAATAAGATCAGGATTAGCTGCTAATAACTCTTGCAAGTGCGCCTCTACTCCATCTTTTTGCAGTCCTGGATCTGTCCCCATTTCAGCGCTTGATTCTGTAATAACCTCATGAATTGTAATTATTAACTTTTCACCTTTTTCGTTGGTCACTGTCCAAAGAGCCCCATCTTCTTCTTCGTGAAGTCTGTTTGGAGCATTCATCCAATTGAGGGGTTTGTACGCGCCACCATCGGCATGAATTGCAACACAACCATCCGCTTTTACCATGATGAGCCGAACCGCTTCGGGTAAATGTGCATCAAGGCGACCTGAGTAGTTAACGGTGCAACGAGCGATAACAAGACGCATGCTGGGTGAACCTACTTACTAATTACGAGGCTGTAGTGGATGAGTTAGATGAAATAACTTATCTAGCAAAGATCGTAGATTGCGGTTAACTTCGTAAGACCTTCTTCGTCAACCACCTTAACTCTCCCAGTTTCAACGAGATGCAGAAGATGGGCATGGACTGAACCGGCCGCTGGATACCAGAGGCGTTTATCGTATCCCTCGTACATTTGGGGAACGAAATCAGCTATCCGGCTAGGTCCAGCCTTTAAGTACTCGACTATTTGTTCTTCTCGCTCTTCTCGGTGCGAAATAAACGACTTAACGTATTCTGATGGATTTGGAATTGATGGCCCATGTGTAGGCCAATAAAGATCATGGCCCATTGGTACGAGTTTTTTTAGAGAGGTTAGGTAGTCGAGCATAGAACCATCTGGTGGCCCAACAACGCTAGTGGCCCAACCCATAACGTGATCTCCAGAAAAAAGACTGTTCTCTTCGATCAGCTCATAGCAGAGGTGGTTAGAAGTGTGACCAGGCGTATGGATAGCCCTGATACTCCAGCTATTACCTTCGACAATGTCTCCATCTCTCAGGAAAACATCCGGAACAAAGTCTGTGTCTGCTCCTTCTCGTTTCAGCTCATCAGGTAAATCTTCGTATTCTTTTCTGTATTGATTTTGTTCTTCTTGGGAGATATATCCCGAGAAATCAACTCGGTCGTTTGGGTCTTCTTCTTTAACGGCTCCATGAGGGCCAAAGCCATAAGAAATCGAACCTACTCGGTCTTTGAGGCTCGCCGTTAATGGGGAGTGGTCGCTATGCGTGTGAGTAATAAAAGCATGCGTAATCGTTTCGCCAGGTTGTAATGCATCAAAAATGTTATCCAAATGCGATTCCAACGGAGGTCCAGGATCGACAATAGCGACTTGGCCTTCTCCTATGAGATAAGTTCCGGTTCCCTTGTAGGTAAACGGTGAAGGATTCTTGCATATAACCCTTCTAACCATCGGAGTTACCTGATCGCATGACCCGTAAGCAAAATTTCCGAGGTCGAGGTGATGTTCAATTTTAGTTGCCATTAGTTTTTAGCTCCAGCAGGAGGAAATGAATTGATTAGCTCTTTCGTTAGCGACCGTAGCCGCTGTTCCAGGTAAAACTGTGAAACCGTGAAGCGCTTCTGGGTAAATATCGAGAGTGGCCTCGCTACCAGCAGCCCGGAGTCTCATTGCCATGAACAGACTGTCATCTAACAGTGGGTCCTGTGTGCCAATGGTTAATAGGGCAGGTGGTAACTCTGACAAATCAGCGTATAGCGGAGATATATCGGGCGATGCTCGCGATTCGTTACTCTGTAAATAGTGATTGAAAAACCATTCCAGAGTCTCGGTGGAAATAACCAGTTTGTCTTTGCCTAGCTTCTGCGAGGGCGTCATGCTGAGATCGAAGACACCGTAAACTAAGTTAAGCCCAACTATTTGTTTGTACAACGCATGTTCATTTCGAAGCCTCAAAGCAGTGACTGCAGCGAGGTGGGCGCCGGCTGATTCGCCGCCGATAACTATTTGAGATATGCCCCAATTTTTTTTACTGTTTTCGAGGAGCCACGTAGCAGCTATTTCACAGTCATCGGCGCCGCTTGGATAAGGGTTCTCTGGAGCGAGTCGGTACTCAACAGAAACAACAACAGAATTAGTTTGTTGAGATATCTTGAGTAATTTTTGATCGCGAGCGAATGCCGAACCAATTACCCAGCCACCTCCGTGAATGTGCATGTAAACGCCTTTAGGGCTTGGTGGTGAGAAGGTATGAATTACTATTGAACCATTCGGGCTTGGTATCGAGATATCCGTTGCATCTTCATGTGTTGTTTCGGTGAGGGTTAGTTGGCGAGCTTCAGTCACAGTACGTGTGTGAAATTTCTGCTTCTCGATTAGAGGTCGGAGCTTTTGGTTTTCCTCGATGGTTTGCTCTCGTAGCGCCTCTAATTCAAAATCTATAAACATTAATTAGAACGGTAGCTCTCATATCGTCACAGTGCATCAGACAATCTCTGGTACCGTTTAAAAACTTTCGTTTATTGTTTATCTAAGTGACTGATGCGAACTTTGTGTTTCATTGAGGTAGAACTATTTAGACTTACATTGAAAAATCGAGGAGGTTGTTTGTAGTGTTAGTTCTCTTGTCCCCTGCGAAATCTTTAGATTTTCAGTCAGAGCTACGAACTCAGAAACATTCGAGTCCGAGAATGATGAGTGAATCTAGTGAACTTATCGAAGTTCTTTTGACTCATTCGCCTGACTCGATTGCGGACCTAATGTCGATTTCTGGAAAATTATCTGCTCTAAATGTCGAGCGATACCAAAATTGGGAGCCAGAGGCTAGTGTCGAGAATAGTCGACCAGCGGCGCTGGCTTTCAGCGGAGATGTCTATTCGGGAATGGATTTGTCTCGCTATAGCGAGAGAGATTTCACTCGTGCTCAAAAGCAGATCCGTATTCTTTCGGGTCTTTACGGGCTACTTAGACCTTTGGACTTAATCCAGCCGTACCGACTGGAGATGGGCACAAAACTGAGAACGACTCGTGGAACGAATCTTTATGAGTTCTGGGGAGATCAAATAACTCACATGCTCGAAGATGAGCTTTCGAATCACCGATCTCGTGTTCTCGTGAACCTTGCCTCGAATGAATACTTTGGCGTTGTGGACCCGAAGAAACTTACGGCGAGAGTCGTAGCGCCCAAGTTTTTAGATGAGAAAAATGGGAAGTTAAAAGTGATCAGCTTTTATGCGAAGCGCGCTCGTGGTGCGATGGCGTCGTGGTTGGTTATGAACCGTTTAGATAAGATTGATGATCTTGAACAATTTAATGAGCTTGGATATCGTTTTATGCCAGAGCTTAGTGAAACTGATGTTCCTGTGTTCGTTAGAGCCGGGAGCCAAACCTAAATGATGCTCATTCGTTGAGCTTGCTCGGTTAGTTCCGCTTGGTGTGCTGGGTGAGCGATCTGTATGAGCCGTGTTGCTTTTTGTCGCACTGAAGCATCTTTGAGGCGAGCAATTCCGAACTCAGTTACGACTACGTCAACATCGTATCGAGTAGCTGTGACTGCATTCGTTTTAATTTGGTTAACGATTCGAGACTTAGTTCCTTTGGCGGCGGTCGCTGGAAGTAGATGAATTGAGATAGCGTCTTCGCTTAGTTGGCAACCACGTAAAAAATCGAGAGCTCCTCCAACGCCGCTATGTTGAGTGCCGTTAATCATTTCGGAGTTCACTTGTCCCCACAAGTCAATTTCGAGAGCCCCATTTACGCATCGCATATCCCGGTTTTTGGCAATGGTTTGATGATTCAGGGCGATGCTTGCAGGCACAATGTGGCAATCGGGGTTTTGATCTATGAAGCTAAAAGTTTCGGGCAGTGCGATGGTGAACACCGTTTTGTTTGGAAACACTGTCTTTAAACGGTTGTTGGCAGCACCTGATCGCATTAAGTCAAGTAGTCCTTGACACATGACTTCCGTATGTATTCCGAGGTTTTGTTTATGTGTAAGGCGAGATAGGGCAATTTCTGTTAGTCCGCCGACTCCTGATTGCACGGTTGCACCATCGGGAATTAGTTCGTCGAGAGCGTGAATATAAGGATCAAGATCTTTGGGCGGTGTTCGCTCGTCAAAAACTGGAACAGATCCCTGAAGTGGTATCTCGATCAAACCATCGAAGTCGTTAACATGGAAACTGTCTCCTGGAATATCCGGCACTACCGGATTTACTAGAGCGAAAACGAGATCGTTTTTCTGTCGATTTTTTCGGACGAGAGCGTCATTGCCTGCGATTGCTGAGCCCGGAGCGATGCTGCCATCGGGTCGCGGTCTGCCTACCTGAACAATAGAAATGCGTGAAGCATTGCGTTTTGTGAATGAACCCCAGTCTTCAAGCCTTACTGGTACTACTTCGGCATGTGCGTTTGCATCTCGCATTATTTGGGTAAGGAATGGAGTCTTCAGTTCAATTCCAGGATGTTTAGCAATGGCCACTCCGCCTTTGCGCGGGGCTGGAATGAAGATGGTTATTTCTCTAAGCTCTGTGCGATTTGCCAACGCATACAAGAAGCCAGTTGGTTCGGGAAGACTGCAAGCCAGACTGTCACCGTTCTCAACAGCTGCAGCAGCCTCTTCTGGAGTTAGCACTTGTTCAGCAAATGCTTTGGTCCAGTTAAAGGCGTCGTCGCCATCGAAAATTTTGCTCATGGCATGACGCTACTTGGTTTCTTGATGCTCTAAGTAAAGTTTGTTTTGTGTATAGATGGGGTTGCCGACCTATAGTGGCATTCAACTGTTCTGTCCGGATGTCAGTTGTCTGGAAATATGACTAACCAAATGTCCAGATTTGGTTGGGTGGGCGTGACTAGGGGGAAGCGTCTACCCAACCCAACCCACCCCAACGGTTCTGCGCTAGATCATCTACAGTGACTATTATGAAGAAAGCTTCCATCGGTAGTTTTGATCATCTACAGTGACTATTATGAAGAAAGCTTCCACCGGTAGTTCTGAGGGAAATGTGGTAGTTACAAAGAGAGCCTGGAAAGTTTTGGGCGTGACTTCCCTCACGAACTTTGCGATCGGGTTAGATCTGTCGATTACGAACGTTGCTATTCCGGATATGCAGTCGAGTTTCCCATCTGCTAGCACTGCAGATCTTTCATGGACACTAACTTTTTACATGGTTGTGTACGCCGGGTTTCTTATTGTCAGCGGTCGACTAGCCGATCGATTTGGCAGGCTTCGAGTGCTGAATATCGGATTTGGTATTTTTATTTTTAGCGCGGTTCTGACAGTGATAGCACCCACAGTCTTGACGTTGATTGCTGCCCGAGGGTTGATCGGTCTGAGTGCAGCGATGGTGGCTCCTGCTTCTCTAGGACTTGCGGTAGCAGCTTGGCCTGTTGAGCGAAGAGGAACGGCGGTAACTATCTGGGGTTCTACTCTTGGTCTGTCGTCGGCGGTAGGACCCATTATCGGCGGTTTATTGATAGACACCGGGTCATGGCGTTGGGCGTTCTCAGCGAGTATCCCGGTAGTCATTGTCACCCTATTGTGGGGTGCCCGTGCTCTTACCGAAAGCGAACGTAATCCCGATGCAAGCCGGCCTGATCTAGTGGGATCCGTGTCGGTGACTCTGGCTGCATCTGGGCTTGCTCTGGCAATTGTTCAGGGCAGAGAGTGGGGCTGGGGCTCTCCGGCAGTTTTGGGATTGTTGCTTTTGTCTATTGGCGCAATAGCAATAGTGGCTCGCCGAATTAGTCGTCACCCCGCTCCGATCGTGCCCAGGGAACTGCTGCAAGTCTCCTCTTTCAATGTTGCTGCGATCGCGGCGTTTACTTTCAGCCTCGGTTTTTTTTCGGCAATACTTACTATGGTGCTGTACCTAGTGGAGATAGCTGAGTACTCAACTTCAAGAGCTGGTTTGGGTGTCAGCGTTTTAGCGTTTGCTGCATTCACATCAGCAATGTTTTCAGGCCGTGTTGCTGATCGATTTGGATATCGAAATGTTGCAGTTCCTGGAATTTTATTGTTCGTGATTGGGGCTTGTTGGCTCTACCTGAGAGCAACCTCAGATGTAACCTACTTTGTTGATTTATTCCCAGGGTTTATTTTACTGGGTGTTGGAATAGGCTCGGGGCCAGCTCTCCTAGTTGGTGCTGGTGTTTCTCAAGTTGATTCAAACAATTTTAGTGTTGCGGGAGCGGTCATGCAGACAGCGCGACAACTTGCCGGCGCTATCGGAGTTGCGATAATCGTAACAATTCTTGGAAGTGACCCTAGTACGGAGTCTTTCAGGGCAGTATTCCTGTACTTAGCAGGTGTAACATTTCTGTCGGCGCTGGTAGCTAGCCGACTTCCATCGCGTAAATAATTTATTTAGCTTCGCTAGCCAAATAGAAACGCCACGTTTTGGTTTTGATCACGATACTCAGAACCGCAAAATATTCAAGAGCCAATTGTCAAGATATGGAAAAATCAGGCCAAGAGATCAGTCGATACTGTGAGAAGCAAAAATCCAACTACCACTGAGGAGACCGCTTTTCAATGAGGGCTTTAACCCCCTCCAAATAATCTGGGTCGGTCATAGCTGCATCCAAGAGAGCGTCTGACTCAGCTACAGAGGACCCTACGTCTCGGTGCTGGTCTAAATAAATTTGACGTTTCGTCATTCGAAGCGAAGATGGAGCGACGTGTCGCACCATCTCATTAGCAAATTCACGAACAGTCTTGTCTAGCTCCGAGAGCTCGACTATCTGATTGAAAAGACCCCAGCCTTCTGTCTCTGAAGCAAAAAATTTGCGGCTTGACAATAGGAGGTCATTCGCTCGAGTAAGGCCAACAATTCGAGGTAGAAGCCATGAGAGACCGTACTCTGCGGGTAGGCCGAGAGGACCATGAGCTGTCGTGATTCTAGCATCGGTAGCAGCAAATCTAAGGTCACAGTAGCAAGCCGCAACCAGCCCTACTCCTGCAGCGGCTCCATTTATAGCGGCAATAGTAGTGACGTTTAATGCCATCATGAAAGCAAAGTTTTGATCGAATTCTTTTGCTACTCCATATCCTGGAGTGGGCAGAGAAGAGTCAGTTCCAGGGTCGTAACCACCTTTGGCTGCGTGCCCTTCTAGCGCTTGGCTATCTGCTCCAACGCAAAAATCAGCACCATCTCCTGTGATTATGACGACTCTGACGTTAGGGTCCAATTCAGCTTTTTCAAGGAGAAAACGAAATTCAGTATGCATCCTTCCGGTCCATGCGTTTCGTCGGCGAGGACGTGAGAGAAATAAAGTTGCGATTGGGCCCTCTACCTGCCATCTAGTCGTTTTAAGTTCCATATAGCTGTTCCCTCTCAAGGTATTTTTGGAGGTTATGCCTCGATAGCTTTGCGGATTGCTGCGACAACTTCATCTGCCAGCTCAGGTCTGCAGATAATAAGATCAGGCAGCCACGGATCCTCAAAATTGTATTCGAGAGGAGACCCATCGCAACGGCTAGCATGAAAACCTGCGGCGATTGCCACAGCTGCCGGAGCGCAGTTATCCCATTCATACTGCCCACCTGAATGAGCATAGATATCCGCGTGTCCCAAAACCACAGCCATAGCTTTAGCTCCTGCGGAGCCTAACGAAAGCATTTGAGCTCCGGTAGCTTCGGCGACGATCATGGCAGCAGCAGGAGCGCGAGATCTACTTACCACCAATCGGGGAGGCCCATCTACTGGAGGGGGCATAGAAGGTGCTGGGTGTGTGCAGAGAGTTTGGCCAATTGCTGGCAAAGCAACGGCTCCGGCTGTTGGGACTCCTCGCTCAGCTAGAGCTATGTGCACTGCCCAGTCGCTTCGGCCCGGCTCCCCGTATTCGCGTGTCCCATCTAAAGGGTCAACAATCCAAACTCGGTCTTTATCTAGCCGAGCTAGATCGTCAGCTCCCTCCTCGGAAAGGATCCCGTCATCTGGGAAAAGGTTAGTTAATTCTTGAATAATGAAGTTATGAGCTTCCATGTCGCCTGTGTCTTTGACGGTCCATGTATCAGCCCCACTAGCAAATAATCGTTCACGTAGTTCCACGAGATGATTACCCGCCTCGGTTGCGATGCGAGCCGCAACTATGTGGTCTTCAGGGTTTGCCATATTAAGTCCTTGTTACGGGCCTGTTAATTTAAGTAATTTCCGTACTGAATAGTCGTTAAGCGGATTAGAATTGCGTGGTCGACTGATTTGTTTCCAAATGAATTCGACATGTGGACCGTATACGTTACGGAGCCAGTAATCCGGCACATAGGTGCAGCGATTTTATTAATTAGATTCTCTTGACGGAAAAGGACTAAGTATGCAGACTAAATTCAGGTGGCGTATAGTCGCTGCTCTATTGGCGGTTGTGCTTGCTACATCCGCTTGTGGTAGCGATTCAAGCAGTGATGACAATGCTTCCGGAGGTACTTCATCTGGTACTTCTGAAACCGATAGCGGTAGCGATACTGATACCGAAGTAACGCTTGCTGCGAGTGGCGGCGATTTGCTGAACGAGATAATTGCTCGAGACACACTAAATTGTGGTGTGTCAGGTTCGGCAGTCGCTTTCTCGGAGCTACAACCAGATGGAAGCATGCAAGGCTTTGACGCTGACTTCTGCCGTGTCGTTGCTGCTGCAATTTTTGGTGATGCTACAAAAGTTAATTTTGTTTCTCTGACTGCTGCTGAGCGGTTTACCGCAGTGCAAACGGGGGACATTGATGTCTTGATGCGAAACACTACGTGGACGCAAAGCCGTGACACTGATGTAGGTATGGACTTCGGTCCAACGACTTACTATGACGGTCAGCAGCTTCTAGCCCGTGCTGGTGATGGCTTTAATGGCCAGTCGCAGATTGCTGACATAGATGGCGCTGTTGTGTGTACAAATGCAGGAACTACGACCGAGAAGAATATAGCTGACGCAGCTGCTGAAGCAGGCGTCGCCATTACTCTCAACACTTACGAAGATTTCGACATGGTAACCAACAACTTCATTGCTGAGGCCTGTGACATCATCACTACCGATGGTTCTGCGTTGGTTGGACGGAAAGCGAAACAGCAGCCTGCAGATCAAGAGTGGGTAATCTTCCCGGCTACTCCAATTTCCAAAGAGCCACTCGGTCCAACATATGGGCAAAATGATTCGGCATTTGCTGACGTAGTGAATTGGGCCGTGTATGCGACTGTAATCGCTGATGAAAAAGGTGTAACGGCGGCTAACGCATCTGAGATGAAGCTCATGGGCGACACAGAAACAATTCGTTTGTTGGGTGGTGAGGGTGAATTGCAGACCGCGATGGGGCTATCAGCAGACGCTTTCTATCAAGTTATTACCCAGGTAGGAAACTATGATGAAATTTACACTCGAAACTTAGGACCTGTTGGCCTTAGTCGTGTGGGTTCATCCAATGCCTCATGGAATAACGGCGGTTTGATTTATGCTCCGCCAGCTCGTTAATTTCGTATTGATTTTCGGGTAGCTTTTTGGCTGCTTTGATCATTCGCTAGCGTGAGGGCTGGGAACTTCAGTTCCCGGCCCTTTTGCGTATACCTTGCTATGAGAATATTACTTTAGGAGAGCCAGCCTTGGCCGATACGACTAGGTCATCGTTAACGCAGAGCCGACCACCGTTCTATCGAGACGTAACGGTCGTTAAATGGGTTGTCCAAATTTTTGTGCTTGCTGTCGTTATTGGAGCCATGTACTTTCTTGCATCGGAAGCGGGCGACAATTTGAGAGCTTCAAATGTCCCGACTGACTACGATTTTTTATCTGTAAATCCCGGTTTTGATTTGTCTGAAGGAATTGATCGCGATCCAGACACTGGTGGCAGAGCATTGTGGGTCGGAATGGTGAACACCTTAAGAATGGCATTAGCCGGTATAGCCCTGGCTACCTTTGTGGGTGTAATTATTGGACTTTGTCGCTTGTCGAATAATTGGCTGTTGAACAAAATTGGAAGTGCGTACGTTGAAGTAATTCGTAATGTTCCGCTGTTAGTGCAGATTTTGCTCTACGGCAGCGTATTCGCTAATTTACCTCGTGTTACTCAAAGCGTGGGGCCCATCAGCGGCTGGTTGCACCTTTCTAACAAGGGACTTTCAGTTCCAAGATTCCACATATCAGATGGCTTCTACCAGTGGGTGATTGTGGTAATAGTGGGCCTAGTTTTGGCCAACTACGTGAGAAAAAAGCGCGTTGGAATTCAAGACTTAACAGGCGGTGATACTCGACCAATACGATCAGCTCTGTTTGTCTTGTTAGTAGTCTCGATCATTGGATGGTTTATCCATCCAATTTTTGGTTTTCTTAACACTCCGCTTCGGCAAATTTCTGAGGGGATTTCTCTTATCCCACAGTTCGCAGTGCAGGCAGTATTGGCAGTTACTGTTTTGGCGTTAGCGGTTCGGTGGGTAGTTAAATTTTTGGACGCTCGCCGTACTCCTGCAGGCTTAGCGAAACTTACAGACGATGATTATTTTCGAATTATTTTTGCACTAGCCAGTTCATTGGTTATGGCATTCGTTGTTCTTATCTTGTGGCCCGGGCTTTCTAGCTGGTTGCTCAATTCGTCAAGCGATCTCTTTACCGTCCTCAGCGATAAATTTGGCAATGGGAGGAATGGTCGACCGCTTGATGTAGCACTGCCAGACGTTATTCAGGTTGGAAAATTTCCTAACTACGGGCCGTCAGGGCTCAATTTGTCAATTGGTTTTGCGGCTGTATTTTTTGGCGTTGTTTTCTATACTGCGGCTTTTATCGCGGAGATAGTCCGAGGAGGAGTTCTGGCGGTTCCACGTGGCCAGAGTGAGGCAGCAAATGCGTTAGGCCTTAAAAGGTCGACAGTTCTGAGACGAGTGATTTTGCCGCAAGCTGCACGGAACATGTTGCCTCCGTTAGGTAACCAGTACTTAAATCTTGCCAAAAATACCTCGTTAGCTATCGCCGTTGGATATAGCGACATAGTGCAAATAGGTCAGACGGTTTATAACCAAACAGGAAAAACATTGCCGGTCGTTTCTATCTGGATGTTGTTCTACCTTTCATGCTCTCTCACTATTTCGGTGGTTGTTAATTTTTTCAACGTTCGAACTAAAATTGTGGAGCGCTGATTATGGGATCGGGAATCAGTGAGGCAGATGAGAAAGATGCCCGAAATTCATTGGGAGAGCGGCAAGAGAACCGAGCTCTAGTAGGTTCCACTCCAGCAGCATGGCTTAAAAAAAACCTGTTTGCCAATGTTCCAAACACTGTACTTACTCTTCTAGGCGGCCTAGCTACTGCTTTGGTTCTTCGAGGTGTTTTAAATTTTGTTTTTAGTGAGGAACGCCAATGGGATGCGGTAAGAACGAACTTGCGAGCTCTTATGACGTTGGCTTACCCTGAGTCGCAATACGCGAGAGTTTGGGTTTCGGTAGCAGTACTGGTGACGTTAGCCGGATTGAGCAGCGGGCTTTGGGCAAATTGGGGCACGATACGAGTTCAGCGGCTGTGTGGATGGGCAATGTCACTCGGTGGGTTTATTATTTTGTGTATCTTCCTGCGAGAACCCAGCGTGTTGCTTGACGAGAACGGCATTGTTCTATTAGATCGTTACTCTGAGCCGGTTCGAGAGTCTTTTGGTAGCGCCATGGTGAGTAGATCAACATGGTGGATAGTGGGTATCAGCTTTGTTGGGTCGGGCTTTGCGGGCTGGTGCAGGCTCGATAAGTCAGCACGAACCAAAGTGGTATCTGCTACTTCCACAGTGTTAGTTCCGCTGGGTGTATTGGTAGCAAGTCTTTGGGTTGCGCCATATGGGCATTATGCCTATTCAGATGGATTGTTTATCGCTGAGCCAGGAGAACGTGTGGCGTTGTCCACTGCTATACCTTGGACCTGGCTATATCTGCTTCTCATAGCGGCGATGGTTTTGGGCAGGTTTGTGCGAAATAGTGACCGTGCTGCGATCGCTAAAACGCTAGTTAATGTTTCGTGGCTGATGAGCCCGTTCATTTTGTACTGGGTAATTCTCAGGGATCCAGACTTTGATTACGCTCATGTGGTTTCGACTGATCTTCCCATGGGCGTTCTCTTCGGTTTCTTGGGAAGCATTATTCTCTGGCGGTTAACCCGTTCAGCTGGGGAAACTGCTCGGATATTTGCGGTTTGTTTAGTCGGAATAGCGGGTTTTAATTGGGTTGCCGCTGCTTTTGGTTGGTATCCCATGTTGCAGAAGGCGCGTATCAGTTTTCTTCTTTTAGCGATAGCAGCTTTGCTCGCTCCAAACTTTGTCGGTGATGTAGCCAAGCGCAAAAAGTTAGTGATGTATTGGCTTACGACGATGCTTTTAGTTCATTACATGGCAACCACTATTAACTCTCCTTCGACGGTGGATATATCGAGCTCCGAGTTTCTCGGTGGGTTAAGCATCACTCTTTTTGTAGCAGTCTTGACCATAATGTTCTCCTTTCCGCTGGGCGTTTTGCTGGCGTTAGGTCGGACATCGAAGTTCCCAATTTTTCGCGTGCTATCTACCGGTTATATAGAAGTTATTCGCGG
>CAJQGN010000277.1 GCA_905477545.1 uncultured Acidimicrobiales bacterium
CTCCCGTAGGAGTCTGGGCCGTGTCTCAGTCCCAGTGTGGCTGATCGTCCTCTCAGACCAGCTACCCGTCGATGCCTTGGTGAGCCATTACCTCACCAACTAGCTGATAGGCCGCGAGACCCTCCCGAAGCGCCGGAGCGTTTGCTGAGTTCACCAGGCGGTGATTACAGATTATTGGGTATTAATCCAGGTTTCCTTGGGCTATTCCCATCTTCGGGGTAGGTTTCTCACGTGTTACTCACCCGTTCGCCACTATCCCATTGGGACCGAAGTCCCGGGATCGTTCGACTTGCATGTGTTAAGCACGCCGCCAGCGTTCGTCCTGAGCCAGGATCAAACTCTCCGTTAAGATCTTACGTTGTTAAGCCCTAGAGCCTAACTAATACGATCGAAGAGCCTCCCGTCACAATCAATGAGGGGGAATCCCTCTCATGCAACGGCTGGCTAGAATTGATGCACTTTCTCTATCCGGCGAGCCGAACAAAGATCGTACGATTTATTTTGTGTCAGAACATTAAATGTACTGACACGCTTAATTACTTAGTGGTTCGGTTAGCAGTTACGCAAGGCAACAGCCAACCGCCCACACTGGCGTTATATCGTCCTCTGTTCTGTTGTCAAGGAGCACCATCAACATTTCGAACGTTAACAGTTGGCACATGAACAGTTCCCATACGGGCAACTGGCGGAGGTGCACACGCCCGTTTCACCGAATTACCAGTGAGTGGAGCGAAGAGTAAATGTACTGGTCAGAATACCCATAACCAACCTGGAAGTTAGTTTTCCTTGACGATTATGAATATTATTTGGCAAACGCTGCGTATTTAGGGTGAAAGCTCTATTACATGCCATTTTTTCTTTCCTCTACGCAATAGCAAATATTGCTCATGCAGGAAATCTGCCGGAGTCACCAACGCCGCAGGATCAAGTACTCGGTCGCCATTTAGATAGATGCTACCTTCCGCGAATGCTCTCTTCGCCTCACCCTTGCTAGCAACCAGGCCCGTTTCAGTCAGGACGTCAATGAGAGCTAAGTCATTAGTTGTGTAGATACTTGAAGGAACCTCAGTTGAAACGAACTCAAGAGCGGACTTAGATACTGATCGCGGATCGGTGCCTTTGCCGAATAAGACTTCACTAGCTTGCACAGCAGCCTCCGCTGAGCGAGCGCCATGGACTATTGAGGTAAGTTCATAGGCTAGAACGCGCTGTCCGATACGACTACCCGGGTCTGACTCATGAGCTTTAGCTAACGAATCCACTTCGTCAACAGACATGAAAGTGAGCTGCAACAGCAGTTTCTTAACTTCTAGATCTTCGACCCCAATCCAAGATTGGTAGAAACGGTAGGGACTCATTTTGTTCGCGCTTAACCAGATAGTTTCTCCGCCAGCCGTTTTACCGTATTTCGAACCATCTGGCTTTGTTAATAGCGGCCAAGTCAACGCATGCGCTGACTTGCCTAGCTTCCTTCGAATCAAATCGATCCCGAGGAGAATGTTTCCCCATTGGTCAGATCCACCTACTTGCAGCGCACAACCTTCGTTTTCCGCTAACCATAGGTAGTCATAGCCCTGCAGCAACATGTAACTGAACTCGGTATAGGAAATACCATCACCATCATTCATCCGATTTTTGACGGAATCTTTCGCCATCATCTGATTAACAGTTACGTGTTTCCCAATGTCACGCAGGAAATCAAGAACGCTGACTCCGATCGTCCACGCTCTGTTGTCCAACAACTTCGCTGCACAAGGTCCATCGAAATCCAGGAATTGGCGCAGCTGCGGCACTATTCCTTCAAGATTTTCTGCCAGGCCACTGTCGTCAAGTAAATTTCGTTCTGAGGACTTACCGCTGGGGTCACCGATCATTCCGGTGGCACCACCAGCAAGACTTATCGGCTTGTGTCCTGCCATTTGAAACCGTCGCAGAGTTAGCAGACCTATTAGATTTCCCACGTGAAGGCTGTCTGCCGTTGGGTCGAAGCCGCAATAGAGCGTAATTGAGCCGGCAGCTAATTGGCGACCCATCTCCTCGATATCAGTTGTGTCGTGGATAAGGCCACGTGCTTGCAAATCAGCGAGAATCTCCACGGCACCAGTGTGCCAAGGATCACAGCTCCACGACACCACAATTCCGGGATCTATATTTTGAGTTGCAACCTGCTCCGGTGGGTTTTGTCTCCATCTGACATTGGATATCCCTAAATTATCGATCGGCTTCCGACACTCCATCGATCTCGCGATAATGCTCAGGATCAAGTAATTCATAACGAACAGTTGCGTAGAAAAGCAGCACCGCTAGAGGTCCAAAGAACACCATTAGCAGAACCCAATTACGTCTTCGTCTATTCGACTCGAGCCAAGTTTCCTGAGGGATTCTCGATACAGAAACGAAACCGAATAAAATAACGATTAACGAGATGACCAGAGGGATTAAAACAAAAAGGCCAGAACGCACGAGACAAACCTACCGTAAAGGACTAAGACAGCCGTGCCATGCACCCAGCAATTATCGTGAAGCTGTGCAGACTCATTAGAATAGGATTCAAATTCTTAGGCAACCGTACTTTAAGCGAAAGAACGCGCTAGAAGAGCATCCGTCATATTGCCGAATCAAGCATCAAAATTTTCTTCTAACCAAGACGACTCATAAGAGCAAAACCGTATCTTGCGAGTCTTTGTGTGCTCGGGTCTAACTGGAGCTCAGGATCTTCCAGCTCTTCTTCGGCTATCCAACGAAGTTCATCAGACTCGTGATTTCGTTCTTCCAAAGCACCTTCTGGCGCTCGTATTAAAAATCTCGTGTCGAAATGCCAGTGGTCTGGTTCTGCTTTCGCTCGATTCTGAAACAAGTGCACATCCAAGTCAATTGGATTGCTCCATACCTTTAACCCAGCGATACCCGTTTCTTCAGTTGCTTCTTTAAGCGCGACTCCAGCTAAGCAAGCATCGCCATCAGCGTGACCGCCTGGCTGCAGCCAGCGCTTGATTTTTGCATGCAACAGAATCAGACCTTTGTCACCTTCATAGTTAACCACCCAACTGGAGCCCGTGAAGTGGCCTTCTAAGCAACTCCTATGAAGAGCGTCTTTGTTCAACTTTGCAAACGCAATGATTTTATTTTGAGCAGCTATTTGAACTTCATCTCTCGGAATGAAGTTAGCAACAGTCTTCATTGCCTGAGCTTGCTCGTTTGCGAAAGTCAAACTCTTACTATTTCCGGTTAACCATCGACCTGCCACCATAAAACTACTTCGGTGCTAGTCCGAGGAGCGAATTGAGACGATCCAATTGCTCTCGAACGGCTTCAGGTCCACCGGAACCATGCGTTTTCCTGCGTTGATAGCTGGCGCCAGGTTCGAGAAGTTTCTGAGCCTCGCTACCTAGGTTCGGATGGTCTCCGACTAACTCCGCAAAACCTTTCCCACCTGCCAAGGAATCACGCACTAACTTGCCGACTACAGCGTGAGCGTCTCTAAAGGGAAGCCCTTGTTCGACTAGCAACTCAGCTAAATCTGTTGCTGCTGCATACGGGGAATCGGCGGCCAACCTCATTGCTTCGCCATTAAAGTCTAAAGTTTGGACCATCCCTCTGAGAGCCAACAGAGTTAACCGAGCAGTGTCGCAGCTGTCGAACAGTGGTTCCTTGTCTTCCTGAAGGTCTTTGTTGTAGGCGAGGGGAAGACTTTTTTGCGTTGCTAGAAAACCAGTCAAATTGCCAATTAAGCGACCAGCTTTACCACGGGCTAGTTCAGCGATATCTGGATTTTTCTTTTGTGGCATCATCGATGATCCAGTGGAAAATGCATCATCTAAAGTGATGAAGGAAAATTCAGACGATGCCCACATAACCAGCTCTTCGCCAAGTTTTGAAAGATGAATGCCGAGTGTTGTGATCGCATATAGAATATCTGCAACAAAATCACGGTCAGAGACTGCGTCCAGGGAGTTTTCAAATAACTGATCAAACCCAAGATCAGCAGCAGTAAAAGCCGGATTCAGCGGTAGGGACGAGCCGGCTAAGGCACCGGCTCCCAAGACCGAGACATCAGTTCTTCGCTTCGCGTCTTTCATCCTGTCGATATCTCTGAGCAACATCCAGCAGTATGCCGCAAGGTGATGCGCCAACGACACGGGTTGGGCCTGCTGCATATGCGTATAGCCCGGCAGATAAATGGCCTCAGCATGAGCTTCTTCTGCTCTTAGGCGAATTACCGCAATTAATTCAAACGCTAACGACACTAAATCATCGATCTCAGACTTAACAAAAAGCCGTACGTCGTTGGCTACCTGATCGTTTCTGCTTCGACCTGTATGCATTTTTGCTGATGCTGGCGCTAACTCAGTTGCTCTGCGCTCCACTGCCGTATGGATATCTTCATCATTGGCAGCCCATTCAATCGTACCTTCGGCAATTTCATTCTCTACTTGCAACAACGCAGCCATAATCGCCTCAAGTTCTTCTTTCTCGATGAGCCCAACGCTCTCCAGCATCCGAACGTGGGATCGAGAACCTGCGATATCTTCTCGGAACATTCTTTGATCGAATGACAACGAGTCGTTTAGTTTTTGAAGAGCTTCGGCTGGCCCACCGGCAAAGCGACCATGCCAAAGCGTATTTCCATTAGTCATGCGACGTCTCCATCGAGGTAGGCAGTGTTATGTGGCTCATAAGCCAGACAGATACTTAAGATTCGAAGCAATGTTATTTCCTCCTGCTTCTTCACTAGCGATAACTAGAATGCTGTCATCCCCCGCTATTGTGCCAATGACCCCCTCTATTCCGCTTCTATCGATAGCTGAAGCAACAACATGGGCCGATCCGGGAGGTGTTTTGAGAACAACCATATTGTTAGATTGGTTAATTTGAACTACCCACTCGCTGCAAACTCTCCGCAGTGTCTCAACTGGAACAACTCTCTCTGCGATTAATTCAGGAATGGCGTAGACAGTTTTGCCTCCAACTCGCATTTTCACAGCGCCCAACTCTTCTAAGTCTCGACTTACCGTCGCTTGTGTCGCTTCGATGCTTTCTTGACTTAATAAAACCACTAATTGAACTTGGTTCTCGACTGTCTGCTCAGACAAAATACGCTGAATCAGATGCTGTCGCTGGAATTTACTGGTCATGCCGGGCTTACCTGCTGAGCAAGCCATACGAGTAGGCCACGGGCGCTATGCATACGGTTCTCGGCTTGGACAAAGACCTTACTTTGAGGCCCTTCAATAACTTCATTGGTAACTTCCTCTCCGCGGTGAACAGGCAAGCAGTGCATAAAAAGACTGCGGTTGCTAGCTCTTGACATCAACGAGGCATCCACTCGGTACTGACCGAACGCATCCAATCGGGCTGATCTCTCACTCTCTTGCCCCATAGATGTCCAAACATCTGTGTAGACAACGTCGGAACCTTGGACCGCTTCGATCGGGTCTTTCGTTACTGCAAGCTTGCCCCCCGCTGAAAGGACCCGCTCGACATCTCGATCACTAGGCCCATAACCGGGCGGAGATGCTACCGAAGTCTCTATCCCTAACATTGAACATCCGATAGCAAGCGACCGCCAAACGTTATTTGCATCTCCCACGTAGGCCACACGGTTTATGTCTTTTAAACCAATTTCTTGTTCCATCGTAAGTAAATCAGCAAGGGCCTGCATCGGGTGCGCCTCATCGGAGAGTAAATTAACAACCGGCATCACATTCGTTGCCGCCATTCGCTCTAGCCTTCCGTGATCAAAGACGCGAGCTGCTAACACAGCGTGGTAACACGCCATTACTCTCACTACATCTTCCGCAGTTTCGCGTACATCAATACCAAGTTCATCTGGCTGGATGTAAACTGGATGGCCTCCCAACTGATTAACGGCCATTTCCATTGAGTTTCGAGTCCGACCAGAGGGTTTTTCAAATATGAGAGCTACCCCTTTAGCATCCAAGACCTTTGGAGAGGCTTCTGCCAGCGAAAGGGCAATCACTTTTTTCAATTCGCTTGGATTTAAGTCATCAATTTCTAGCAGATGCCTCATGATTCGCCTCCAAGCACATTCGTTAAAATTTGGATTGCCTCATCGATATGCTCTTTACTCACATTCAATGGTGGGGCCAGTCGTAGAGCACTTGCAGTTACACCGTTAACCACTAGTCCTGCTTCAAGACAACTCAAAGCAACTTCACCAGCGCTTTTACCGATTGCAGCGGTATCGATCTCAGCTGCAATCAATAGACCTAAGCCCCGAGCGTCCAACACATGCGGAACAGTCAAGAGCTTACCCATCAATTCATCTCCAGCGCTCTTTGCCATCTGGGGAGCATCTATGGCTTCCATCGTACGCAAGACCGCGCGAGCTGCAGAAGCAGCAAGAGGTTGCCCTCCAAAGGTAGTTGCATGCTCACCCGCCGTAAAAGCCACTTCTTTTTTAGCCCAGATAGCACCGATCGGTACACCGTTTCCCAAGGCCTTAGCCATGGTCACGACATCAGGGCGCACATCACCTTCGGGATCAAAGTAATGTTGCCATCCGAACCACTTACCCGTTCTTCCTAGACCAGTTTGAACCTCATCAATCATCATTAAAAGGTTGTGCTTATCGCACAATGACCTGACCTCCGCTAGGTAGTCAGCGTCGGCCACATTTACCCCGCCTTCGCCTTGTACAGCCTCAAGTAAAACAGCTGCGCATGAAGAATCAATAGCACCTTCTAATGCTTCTATATCGTTATAGGGAACATGACGAAACCCGTCTGGGAGGGGTTGAAAAGCGCCATGCATTTCTAATTTGCCAGTTGCGTGCAAAGTCGCCAAAGTGCGGCCGTGGAAAGATTTGAGAGCGCTAACAACTACGTGCCGCCCATCGCCACCATTTTTACGCGCTAACTTTATAGCTCCCTCTATAGACTCAGCACCGCTATTCAAAAAAAGACTTGGCCGCGCCCACCTTGCAAGCGATCAATAGTTGACGCCACTTCAAGACCTGGCGCTGTTTCAAATAGGTTA
>CAJQGN010000278.1 GCA_905477545.1 uncultured Acidimicrobiales bacterium
GCCATTTCTAATTTTAAGTACGTCTCCAGGTTTTGTGGCATTTGGTCCTGGTTGATTATCAGTACAACAGCATGTGCCTACAACTGTGACGTCCGGGGCTAACGCACTAAGAGCGCTCATAGCTCCAATCACAGCCGCCGCTCCCCCCATGTCGATTTTCATTGTTTCCATTCCCTCGAAACTTTTCAGATTCAGGCCGCCTGTATCGAAAGTAATCCCTTTCCCGACTAGGTGAATTGTCGCTCTTGATTCGCCGGAAGGTCTATAAGTCATTCGAATCAACCTCGGTTCTTCGGTCGATCCGGCGTTCACTCCAAGGATTCCGCCGCATTTCTCTTCTTGGAGACGTTCACGATTCCATATTTCAATTTCTAGTCCAGTTTCTGACGCGATTTTCTGAGCTTCTCCTGCCATACCGACTGCAGTCATGCTTCCACCAGGGTGATTAACTAAATCACGGGCTAGCGCAATGGCTCTTGCAACCGATAATCCTCTGGCTAAAGCTTTTGTTGCATCCACGCCGTCGGGAGCGACTATTACGACGCTTTTCAGGACAGTAGAGTCTTCTGTCGTTCCTTTATGCTCATCAAACCGGTACGAGGCTAGAAGCATTCCCTCTACAACCGCCTGCAAAGCTTTTTCCGCCCCTATAGTTTCCGCGGCCACCAGGGCGACTGTCGAACTCAACGATTCAACTTTGGCAGCAGCCTTCCACAGTGAGGCAGATGCTTGCCTTACCTCTGAAACCGTTAATTCATGTTCTCCTAGCCCGACTGCTATAACCAAATTTGTTCCGTTGGGCAGTAAGGTCGTTTCACCCACTTTGCCGGCAAAACCGCTGGCGTCTAAGTAAGGTTTTTCTACCCCGAGCAGCTCCAGATCATCTGACCTTACCGGACGGTCAGAGACCACTGTGTCGGTAGCTCCTATTTCTTGAACTACACTTATCGCCTCTATCGGAAATGTTAATGGCATTGTTTCTTTTCTATTCTTGTCGTGATCGGAATCGGGAACTAGTTGCTTTCGCGTACTGACTTACTCTTTAAAGTTTCATCTTCCTGCCAGCGGGCTAGCACCCACGCAAGATCTGATAGTCGATTTAAGTATGCACCGACATAAGAAGTTTCAGAATGAACAGGGAGTGATTCTCGTTCAGCTCGCCGAATCACAACGCGAGCCCAATCGAGTCTAGCTGCAGCTTCATTTTGGCCAGGGATTACAAAATCCTTTAGCGGTTCGAAAAGCAGACTAATTTCGTCAATTAACTGATCTAACGAATCAACCATTTCTGAAGTTACTAAAGTTTTACCGGCTTCAAGTTTCGACTGGTTCTCCTCTAATGTTGCAAGTTCCGCCATAGCTACGTACAGATCTCTGCAAAGACCAACTAAGATTTTGTTCAACGTTTCGTTAGTGGCCGCTACCCGAGCCAGACCCAACGCGGCTTGAGCTTCATCCACAGCTCCATAGGCGGTTGGTCGTATCGAGTCCTTGGCAACCCGACCACCAAAGAATAGGCCGGTAGAACCATCATCACCGGTTTTGGTGTAAATTTTCATATGTATTCCAAACTAGCCTCCAAAGCAGTTACTTATTCCATCTTGTCTAGATCCCTCTATGCTCCGAGTGTGCCTTCCTTCGGATATTGGATGCTTACATCTGACATGCGGTTACGATCGTATGGCGCCAGCAATGAAATTTTTGATCTCAGTCTGGAATCTGAACCTATTGCCATTAGTTCCACTAAGGATGGTCAAGGCTGTCTAGTTCTAGATGCTCGAGGTGGAGTTCAAGCACATGGAACGGCACGCCTCCTCGGCGATATTTCGACCTTGAATTTGCAGGCTGTTCCTGTTGACATCGCTGCCTCTCCTTCTGGAGTTGGGTACTGGATAATCGATTCAGATGGCAGTGTCTTTAGCTTCGGCAATGCAGCATTTCTTCAGGGCGTTCCTCAGGTGAGTCAAAACGCGAATATCGCGGTAGCTATTCGTCCAACCTCTACAGGTGACGGTTATTGGATAGCTGATAAGAATGGGGGCGTTTACTCATTTGGTTCCGCTCCCTTTTTTGGCGCTGTTACTACCGTCCCGCAAGTAGAGAAAGTAGAGTTCGTTGGTTTCGCATCTGATCCCGCAGAGTGTGGGTACCGCCTTTTAAGCAAGGGAGGAACTATTTTTTCATTTGGTGACCTTCCCCAATATGGTTCCCCGTCAGACTTCGGAGGATTTGATGCGGTTGGCTTAATAGCCTCACGAGAAGGTTTTCTTTGTGTTGATCGTCGCGGAGCCATAACCATTCATGGAGCTGCCCCTAACTTGGGCTCACCGGTTGGTCAAGGATTGACGGTGATAGCTGTTACTTAAACAGTTAGGCAAGTGGATGCCCACGAGGCAGCCAAACCTGCTTTACGTCGTCCGCGAAGTAATATTGGGCGTAGCGCGAAAGTCTCGGATTATAGTACGGGTCGTCGTAAGTAGAGGGTTGGCCCCACCTTTCAATAAAAAAATTCTCATCTTCCATGGGGTGAAGTGATCCTCGAAGAGCAGACTCTTGGTGCAGCAGCGAAGCATGCGGCGTGTAGACCAAATCATAGCCAAGCTGATGAATTCGCATAGTCAAATCCACATCGTTAAAAGCGACCCTTAAACGTTCTTCAAAACCACCAGCTTCCCAAAAAACTTCGGGTCTTACCATCAAACATGCACCAGTTAGCGCATAACAATTTCGCACTAAATTCCCTATCGAGAAATAGCCACGAGAGTTGACATTTACAGCGACTCCGCCCACTCCGACCGCTATCCCTTCGTGTTGGATTTGCCCATCTGGGAAAGCTAGTCGCGCACCAACAGCTCCAACGCGCCGCTGTTGGATATGGCCAACCATCGCAGCAATCCAGTCTGGCTCGATTATCGTAATGTCACAGTTGAGGAAAAGCAGCAAGTCTGCGTCTACCTGTTCAGCCGCCAAATTCATCATTCGCGCATAGGAAAATTGGTGTGGAAAGTCTATAACCGGTCCATCGTGGCTATCCATCCATTCAAGAGTCGATTCGTCGGTACTTTCGTTATTTATGATCAGGGTTTCAATATTGCCCCAAGTCGTTAGGTTGTTTATTCCATCAACACAAGCCGAGATCAGTTCATGCCGATCCCTTGTTGGAATAATGATTCCAACACGCTGCGTATTTCTTGTCGTATAAGAAACATGGTAGGTCCCTGGGTCGATGCCCTCGTCCACGCGGCCATCCACAAGTCGACGCTCTAACGCCGCCTCTAATGCTTTTTTACCCGCGTTCCAAGCATCAGATTTTTCGCCGATCCCGCCTGCGGTCGATCCTAGGACAACGCGCCAGTGGTACAAGTTCCTAGGAATATGGACTATCCGATCAGTTATTTCGCTGAACCGTAAGCTCAAATCGTAATCTTGAGCTCCATCGAATCCGAGATTCCATCCATTTATTTGCTCTAGCAAATTACGGCGGAACACCGCAAAGTGACATACGTAGTTATAAGAGAGGTGAAGATCCGGTGACCATCCCGACTTAGCGTAACTATGGTCATATGTTCCGTCAGCAAACAATTTATCTTCATCTGAATAAGCCATGTCCAGATCAGGAAACTTATCGATTGCGCGCACAACCTCTATCAGAGCGTCAGGCCGCAATAAATCATCATGGTCTAGAAGAGCAACGAATTCACCTTCGGCCAAGTCGAGCCCGCTGTTCGAAGCGGCGGCTATGCCTCCGTTTGATTTTCTTTCGACATAAGTGATCCGAGGTTCTTGAGATGCGTATTTTCGACAGCACACATCCACTTCAGGATCACTGGAACCATCATTAACTAAACAAAGTTGCCAGTTTTCGTACTTCTGATTTAGAACGGACTCAATTGTTTCTTTAAATACGTTAATCGGTGGATCGTAGACAGGTGTAATGATTGAGACTAAGGGTCGGTTTTTAACATCTGTCCCGGGATTAGGCTCAGGGTCTAGGAGTGCATCATCAATCGAACGTCGGTACGTTTGTCTTTCTGTATTACGTCTTCGCGCCTTAGTATCACTATTCATCCAGTCCCAATTTTCGCTTAAAAGTCCTCGAGGATTTAGACCTAAGACGTTGAGTGCTTTGTTCAGACCAGTCTCTTGGATCAGCGGCATAACCTTAGGCCTTCGTACCGTGAGCACACGCCGAATTGTTACCGCTAACTGATCAACAGTACTTAATTCGATTCCCCAGCTAGATGGGTCATCAACCATCGTCGCAGATTCATGTGTTGCGACAATGGGGATACCAACTGACCTACCGGCACTAAACTGTGCCCAGGCTGTTGGTCCGTAAGGTCGCGCTACTACGAGCACTGAAGATGTACGAAGTGCTTCAGTCAAAGGCCGTTTGCGTTCAAGGACCTCAATATTGGTTTCATCGTTTTCCCAGGGTTTAAAAGTGCGTTCAGTTAAGACACGTGTTCGCCCAAAACTAGGTTCAAGTACAGGAGCTACTTGTTCCTGCAGCAGCTTGACTGCAGCTAAATCTGGTTCCCCAAATTCTCGATGCGGAGCTACAAGAACCGTGGGTATTTTTCCATCTGCCGGAATCCCTCTGAAATCCGGCGGACCCGTGTAGAGGCATAAAATATCACTGTCTATCTGCCGAATTCGCGCAGATTCTTTTTGGCTTACTACCCAAACAAAGTTAGCTTTGTTAAGGAGTTCAGCATCTCGCTGGGTACGAAGCTCGGTTACCGTTAACTGACCTTCCCTTTCATTTTCTGGTGTCTCGCTATCAGGCATTGCGGGTCTTTGAAAGGTCAATAGCGTCGAAGAGTCAACGACTAAGACGGCTCTAGGTCTATAAATTTTCGCTAGCGAAGAGAACCGGTGTGCGTTTCCTCCGCACATTAAAATTATTAGGTCATATTGGACTGAATGTGATTGCCACCAACTCTCTGGGTCGTTTCCAATTGCCGTGGCCTTCACTCCAAAAATTAGTTGATCCTCGTTTGCTGGGCCGCACACAACAAGACTGACGTCAGTTTCAGTATCCAAAACTCCTTTTATGATCTGCTCGATCCGCCATCCATTCGGATCTGCTCCACCTTGAGGCGGGGCATCTAAAACTATGAGTGCGCTTTGAGAAGTCAATTGTTTCTCAACCAGCTTTTCGCGTAAAGCCTTAGTTTGTTCACAATTATGACTATTTCATTTTCTACGACGGCCAACACTGCCTTCAAACGAGCCGATCTGGTTCGCGAAACAGGGCCCTGATCATAGTCAGCTATTCTGATTTCAAGATGATTTAGATGATTCGTCTGACTTTCTAAATTCGTTTGAAGCCTTTTTACCTCTAGGTCGGCGAGGTCTCGCTGTTCAACAAGACCTTTCACTTCTTTGCGCAGGTCGTTCGCTGTCTTAGCTCCCAGCAACCGTTCTTTTTCTAAGCGAGCGGACAAAAGGTGTCTCGCTCTACTTTCATTTTTTCTTTCATTAACAATAGTGTAAATCTCATGCTGATCTTTATTTTTTATCTCAAATCGAATTAGCGCAACACTTTCCACTACTTCGGCCAATGCATCCAATGCATTTTCAGCAGTATCAAAAATGCGTTGATCTGCTGTCGCAAAAGATGCAGCTTGAATTATTTGTTGACTTTGCTCTGAAGTTCCTGACGTGCCGTTGAGATACGCGACTCTCGGATGGTACGAGAGGGCTAGGGACGCTATTTGAGGGTTTGCGGAGATTACCATGGAAGACTTTGCTAAAAGGCCAATGGTTTGCTGCGGACTTAGCAATAAACCTAGGCGCTCGGTTAGCACTCCCTTCGACTGCATTCGTTCTAAAAACACCTCTTCGTTTAGATCGCTAGTGCTTAAGGCAATCACAGTCAAATTTTCAGATCGAGCGTATCGGGCGATCTCTCTAGAGGTAACTTCATTAATTTCTCGGCTTAGGTCTACGACTATTGCTGTTTCAGCGAGCACCGTTGGATTGAGCTGCTGTGCTCTGTTCGGAGTTAGCCAACGGCTAGCGAGTCTTAAAAGTGTTTCCTGATCTACTTTTTTCTCTAGCGATTGACTTGTCCAGGGCAGGCGAATAAGTCCATCGATTTCTTCAGATTTTTCAGTCGTTGGCCCTGGCGAGTAAAAAGATATTGTTGCATCAGCCTCATGGCTTTTTTGCTTAATTAGGTCAGAGGTAATGATTTCTGTCGGTTCTATGTCTCCATCGGAAATCCAGCCGAACTCAAGAAACGCAGAGTTGGTAGAGAAGTTTTTAATTCGGACCGGGCTTAGTCTCCATTGGATTTCAGATTTTAGGATTTCAGCCGCAATCCAGGTCGTAATCTCGCCATCGTCACATTCGTTGATGAACCTTAAATTTATCGTGTTAACGACGTTCGTTGAATCGGCAAGGTTGCCGTCAGTCGAATTTAAGGGAGCGTCATCTAATTCTCCGCCCGGTGTCTGGGATTCCATTCAGGAAGCTCCTGTGCTCTGTCATGGCTTTACTACAACAGCTACGATTGTAGATGCAATCCAAGGCCGGTTGGCTTCGCTTTAACGTAGCTTCACCGGTTAGGGTGGCCAGGTTCGCCACGTTGGTGAGGAACCGGCGGTTGCCATCGAGCTTTGAGATCGACGGCCCCTTCTCGTTCTGGCGAAGATCCGGGGACGACCCTTAGAGCGTGGGAACGCTCCCAAGCGTCGAGAGTGTGTAATCGGTCTCTATCTGTAATCGATGATGAAAGCACATAGTCGCCCGGGAGGAGCAGGAGCTCATCCATAATTAAATCTACGTATCCGCGACCTGGTTGTATAGTGCCGGCCTCAAGCTGCTGCAATGCGCTATTCGGTGACGCTAGATGCACTCCAGTTGCTTGATGCAACTTCACCGAAAAAACCACTTCAGTTACCGCTTTATCCGCTTCGTACCATACGCGAATGGTTAACGGGTCACCCGAGCTTGGTAATGGGTTTGAACGCCACGCTGCATCTAAATAGTCAACATGAAATATTCGTATCTCTCCGGTGCCTCGCCGTACTTCTATTTCAGCCAGTGATGTATCGGTATGGACTGCACCTTCTTCGTTATCGCGCAATTTTTTAGCTTCGGCAGCATTAACAGCGTCGAGATACGCCCAACAGACTTTTGTAGAGTCACCATCTGCCATCAGCTGGCCGTGGTCGAGCCATGCAACTTCGTCGCACAAACCCTCCACTAAGGGCAGTGAGTGAGAAACAAGTACGATTGTGGTTCCATTTTGCCGAAGTTCATACAAGTGTTCCAGACACTTTCGCTGGAATGCTTCGTCTCCGACCGCAATCACTTCATCAATCAAAAGAATTTCCGGTTCTACATGAACTGCAACGGAGAACCCTAGACGAACATACATGCCACTCGACAGAATCTTCACAGGGGCATCAATGAAGTCGCCGATATCGCTGAACTCTATTATGCCGTCAACGGCTGCATCCATCTCCCGGCGACTCATCCCAAGAATCGCTCCGTTCAAGTATATATTTTCTCTTCCACTCAGTTCAGGGTGAAAACCTGAGCCAAGTTCGAGCAACGCCGATACGCGCCCATCGACGCGTACCTCTCCGCTTGTCGGTTGATGGATTCCTGCCATCAATTTGAGGAGCGTTGTTTTACCTGATCCGTTGTGTCCTACGAATCCGTAGAATGCCCCTTTTTTTATTTCTAGGTTCACATCAGTCAGAGCCCAGAAGTCATCAACTTTGCGCGACCGCGAGCGTCTCACTAATGCTTCTTTTAGCGAATTCGGGCGATCACGGTAAATTTTGTATTGTTTTGATACTTGGTTGACGGAAATAATAGGGCTCACATGTCCTCACTCAATTCCATCGACCGAGATGTGAAGAATCGCCACCCTAGAACGAAAACGATTGTCGCATAGGCCGTAATAGCTGCCCACCTCTGCAAACTCGGCCACTCAACTAGGTAAACCGATTCTCGCGCTGCAGATACAAATTGGTTAACAGGATTAGCCTCGACTAACGATCGAATCGGAATGCCAAGGTAACGTTCAGGAATAATATCGATCGGATATACAATTGGTACTAGAAAGAAAAGTGCATTCAAAATAATCCCTACAAGATACTGCACATCACGGTAGTGAGTATTGGCGACAGCAACAAAGAAACCAATGCCTAGCCCAAACATTCCTGAGAGCACTAACACGATAGGGAATATCAACACTGGTAAACCGACATTGCCAACGAAAATCATGATCGCTACAAGAACAGCACTCTCTATGGCCGTCTGCACGCCTAAGGCAGCTGCGCTTCCAAAAATGGCTGTCTCCGGGGGAAAGTAGACTTTACGACGTAAATCTCCTATCGATGCCAACCAGCCCATTGAGCCCGTGATCATTCCAGAGAAAAAAAGCCAAACTACCAAACCTGTAAATAAGAAAAGAGCAAAATTCTGGTCACCATTTGCAGCCGCAGGCGGGCTAGCCCGGAAAAAAACTGAGAATACAAGGCTGTAAACAACGATGGTGGATAGCGGACTCAACAAAGACCAGGTCCACCCTAAAACTGATCGTTTATATCGCGCTTTGAGCTCACGCCGAGCGAAATTTCGAACGAGAGGGAGGTAGCGCTTCGCGCTTGAAATAAGTGAATTCATCTAAGATTTCTTGCCGCGCCACCAGGCCTGGTTCTCACGATACCAATTCACAGTCTCAGCAAGGCCCTCAGGTAGGCTCATTCGCGGAGTCCACCCTAACGAACGAACTTTCGAACAGTCGACAGAGTAACGCAAGTCATGCCCGAGCCGATCTTCCACGAAGATCATGGCATCAGATTTCGCTTTACATAATTCAATAAGACGATTTGTGATATCCAGATTTGTTACTTCGTTATCGGCACCAATGTTGTAAATTTCACCAACATTTCCCGATCTCAAGACAGTTTCTATCGCATTACAATTATCTTCAACGTAGATCCAATCGCGAATGTTTTGACCAGTGCCGTATAACGGGACGCTAAGTCCGTCAAGCAAATTAGTGATGAAGAGTGGAATCAGTTTTTCTGGGTGCTGGAACGGTCCATAGTTATTAGATGATCGAGTGACTATGACAGGAAGATCAAACGTAGTTCGGTAGCTAAGCGCTATAAGATCCGATGCAGCCTTGGAGGCAGCATACGGAGAACTTGGATTCAACAAATCAAGTTCACCGAAAGAGCCTGTTTCTATCGAACCATATGTTTCATCGGTCGATACGTGTACAAACTTTTCTATGTCGTGTGCTCGCGCCACATCGCACATCACGTTGGTTCCCAAACAGTTGGTAAGCACAAACTGATCAGGGTTTTGGATAGAACGATCGACATGACTTTCCGCCGCAAAGTGAACGATCTCTTTGTGACCTTTTACTACTCTGTTGACGGTTTCACGATCACTAACATCACCTTGGACAAAGCTGACCCGAGAGTTTTCCATTAGATCCGACAGAGTGCGTCGGTCGCCAGCATAAGTCAGAGAGTCTAGAATTGTTATTTCATCATCGGAGGCTTTAAGAAGACGACGAACAAAATTAGATGCGATAAACCCTGCACCACCAGTTACGAGAATCTTCATTTTGTTAATTTCTCAGTCCATAACTGGGGCGCAGATGATCCTCAATATTTTCCAAAAGCGGATTATTAGCGTCACGCTTCGAAAGAATCGGGCTAGCAACTCCCCACTCTGCATCGATCTCCGGATCGTCCCACGCTACGCCCAACTCATCTGACGAATTGTAGTAACTATCGACTAGATAGGTGATCGTAGCATCGGTCAAGCTAGCAAAACCATGCGCTACGCCTGGAGGAATAAACAGACCTCGGTGGTCTACATCATCAAGGTTTGTTTCAATTGTGCCACCCTCAGTTGGGGACCCAACACGGAGATCATGAAGAACAACTCGTACAGTTCCAAATGGCACATACCAATAATCGGCTTGGTGAAGATGGTAATGCAATCCAACGACACATCCAGCTTGTCGGTCACCTCGATTCGCTTGCAGCATTTCGCGACTGCCCTTAGGTATCCACTCGCGCCGGTAAGTTTCTACGAAAAAGCCGCGATCATCATCGAACACTTCAGGAGTGATGATGTAAACGCCGTCTATTAACTCCGAAGAAACAACCTCAGCCATACTGACGCCATTCTAGGAGGTATTGTGCGACATTAGTTAGCGGGGTAACGGTCGCAAGTGATGCACGTCGCCAACGTTAATAGTTTTTTCATCGCCATTCGCTAGGCGAATGAGCAGCTGTCCATCATTGTCTATGTCAATGGCTGTTCCTTCAATAACTGATATCGATTCAGCAGCAGTCAACATTTCCACTTTCACCTGTTTGTGAAGAGTGGCCGAATTTGATTTTAGCTCTCTCAAAAGTTTAGTTGTTCCACCAATTTCAAGCAGCGCAGCGTATCTTTTTTCGAAGTTTATTAAGATCTTTTTACTAAGAAGGTCTCGATCAGTTTTTTTTCCACATATCAAGTTCAAGCTAGATGCCTTATGTTCAAGATGCGGAGGGACTTCTGGCCAATCAGTATTAATTCCAATCCCGATTACTAGAGCATTCACCTCTCTTCCTACGATGACAGTTTCCGTAAGGATTCCAGCTATTTTTCGATAGCCGAAATCACCATCGATAGGATTCGTGGGTAGCTCAATTGGGTCGGTGACTAGATCGTTTGGCCACTTTACTTGAACCGTTATTGCTGTAAGTTCTTGAATCGCCGAGATTGTTGCTAATGCTAGCGCTGAGGTGAAGAGGGAAATTTGAGAAATATTGAAAGCTGCGGGAGGAGGCCGTAAAAGAATGGACATCATAAGTGAAGTCCCGGCGGGTGCCTCCCATACTCTTCCGCGCCTACCTCGTCCAGCAGTTTGGATATCAGCAATCAAGACTTCTCCTTCGGGTGCTTCCTCTCTTGCTCTCCGCAGAAGTTCGGTATTAGTTGACTCTATTTCTGAGACCCATTCGACACTTTTAAATCGAGTTTCTCGCAAGTCGGTAATTGGGTTACGTTCCACGTAGCGTTATCGTAGTCATCTCAGCCTGATTGCTTCTTTCTTGTTGGTCAATCTCTTAAGACCGCAGATGTGGCACGATGGCACCTACTTTGTCTGACGCCCGGAGGGCGGATTCCGTGTTTTCTAAGATTTTGATTGCCAATCGTGGAGAAATAGCTGTTCGAGTTATCAGGGCTTGTCGCGAATTGGGTATTACTAGTGTGGCCGTGTACAGCGAGCTCGATCGCGATGCCCTTCACGTGCGCTTAGCCGATGAGGCTTATGCTCTAGGGGGCGAAACCGCAGCTGAGTCGTATCTGAATACCGAAGCAATTTTGGCGGCGATAGAACAAAGCGGGGCCGAAGCTGTGCATCCTGGCTACGGGTTTTACAGCGAAAATGCCGATTTCGCTCGATCTATTACTGAACTTGGTATTGCCTTCATAGGTCCGCCACCGGAAGCAATCGAAGTAATGGGAGATAAGATTTCCGCTCGATTGGCAGCCGAAAAGGTAAATGTAAACGGAGTACCGGGCACAACGGCAATCATCGAGTCAGCTGATGAGATACATGCTTTTGCAGACGAACATGGGTATCCGGTTGCTATCAAAGCTGCTTACGGTGGTGGCGGACGAGGCATGAAAGTCGTTCACTCTGCTGACCAGGTGGACTCTGCACTCGAATCCGCTCAACGAGAGGCACAAAGTTTTTTTGGACGCAGCGAATGCTATATGGAACGCTACTTAACTTGGCCCCGTCACATTGAAATGCAAATTATTGCTGACCAACACGGCAATACAGTGTGGTTAGGCGAACGCGATTGTTCAGCTCAACGCCGTCATCAAAAGTTAGTTGAAGAAAGCCCCGCTCCAAATTTCCCTGAGGATGTTCGTCAAGCGATGGGAGCAGCGGCTGTTGCTGTGGCCGAGGGTTGCGACTACACCAACGCAGGCACAGTAGAGTTTTTATATCAAGACGGTGAGTTTTTTTATCTAGAGATGAACACCCGTCTACAAGTAGAGCACCCGGTCAGCGAGTTAGTCTCTGGAATAGATCTAGTACGGGAGCAGATTAGAGTTGCTGCTGGCTTGCCCCTATCTTTTTCGCAAGCAGATATGACACAAAATGGTCATGCTATCGAAGTCAGAATAAACGCAGAGGACCCCGCTGGCGGCAAATTTTTACCATCTCCAGGCGATCTGACGAAACTGTCGCTACCACAGGGCTTCGGAGTCAGATGGGATGGCGGGTATGAAGAAGGCGATACAGTAAGTCAATTTTACGACAATCTCGTAGGCAAACTTATTGTTTGGGGTTCAGATAGACCTACCGCGGTCGATCGAATGTTAAGTGCACTTAGCGAACTTAAAGTTGGTGGCATAGCTACAACTGCTGCTGCTCACCAAGCCATCCTCTCTCATGAAGATTTTCGAAACGGGATCCACAGCACTAAATGGGTGGAAGAAGTTCTGGACCTCACAGGAGTATCGGGTAAGTCATCGGAGTTTTCTGACACATCAGATAGTGAAGAGAGAATTCGCAAAGATGTACTAATGGAGGTCAATGGGAAACGCTTTCAGGTGGCAGCATGGGTTCCTGAAAGCTCCGTGACGATGCCTTCCTCCCCCTCCAAACAGCGACGTTCTGCAGCAGGTAACGCTTCAGTTACCGGGTCGGGTCGAATAGCTGCGCCGATGCAGGGAACAATTATCAAAATTCATGTCGAAGTTGGTCAACAAATCACAACGGGTGAGTCGGTTGTCGTTCTTGAGGCTATGAAAATGGAAAACAACATCAATGCTGACAAAACAGGCAAAATTACAGAGGTTAAGGTGGATGTTGGGGACACTGTTGGTGCCGGTGACCTGATTGTTGTGATTGAATAGGGCCACACCGTTGGTTAACAAAGCTCGCACCAGTGTTTGGATATCATCACTCTCAGCGAGCATGGCTCCAGTGCAGAGCGGGTGGTTCGTATGCAAAAACTGATAAAGGGCATGGTTCTAGCAGGCGGCAGCGGCAACCGTTTATTCCCACTTAGCTCTGTCGTCAGTAAGCAGCTCCAACCAGTTTACGACAAGCCAATGATCTACTATCCGATTGCTACCCTCATGTCGGCTGGCGTCCGGGATATCCAGCTCATAACCACTCCCCATGATCTACCTATGTTTGAGCATCTTCTTGGAAGCGGTTCACAATGGGGCCTTAATCTTAGCTATAAAGTGCAGCACGCTCCTAGAGGAATCGCAGAAGCACTAATCATCGGAAAAAAATTTATTGATGACTCGCCAGTCGCCTTAATCTTGGGCGACAACATTTTCCATGGTGAATTAAAACTTACCGAAGAGCTAGCAGCCTTTAGGAATGGAGCAGTAATCTGGGGCTACCCAGTTGACGATCCCGAACGCTACGGCGTGGTAGAGATTGACGATCATGGAGCTGTTCTCGGCATCGAAGAAAAACCTAAATACCCGAGGACTAATTTAGCAGTTCCTGGACTTTACATATATGACCACACGGCTTTCGAGCGAGCAGCGGCTCTTACTCCTTCAGCTCGCGGGGAACTAGAAGTCACCGATCTTAATCGAAGTTACTTGTCAGATAAGCAGCTAAAAGTGATCCAACTCGATCGTGGCGTGACCTGGCTCGATTCAGGGACCCACGAAAGCCTCTTGGACAGTTCGAGATTCATCTCCACTATTGAGAAGCGTCAAGGTCTAAAAATAGCTTGCTTAGAAGAAATCGCATACCAGCTTCAATATGTAGATGAAGAAGGTCTGCGTTCAGCCATCGCTCGAATGCCAGATTCTCCATATCGTACCTACTGTGAGAGCGCTCTTCCGGAGTGAAAGTCAAAGAAAATCGGCTAACAGTCCGCCTGATAGCCGTAATTATGGTTGTCACGATTGTGTGTGCTATCGGGTTACCATTAGCGGGATCGAAAGTCTTTCTTAGGTCAGACACGTTGCTGCGATGGGCCCCGTGGAATGAGAACACCTCTATCGATGTGGAGCTCACTTCAATTCCCGTAGCAGATCCAGTAGATTCAGGCTTCCCAGCTCAACATCAGTTCCAAGAAAGAATATTTAACGGCGACTTGCCTTTATGGAATCCTTTTCCCGCTGGCGGAACGCCCCTTGCTTCTCTTCCCAATCAAGGGCTTTTTGACCCCTTAAATTTACCGTTCTGGTTTCTTCCTGATCATGTAGCTCCAGCATGGGTCAAAGTGCTTGAGCTTATAACTGCTATTAGTGGCATGTTTCTATTACTTAGGCGGCTAGGTGCAAGCCAGTCTGCGGGTCTGCTTGCGGGCCTAGTTTACGCATTTAGCGGATTTCAGACAGTCTGGACTAATTGGCCTCAGACGCATGTTGGGGCGTACCTTCCATGGTTGTTTTGGGCTGGCGAAAGTCTTGCTAGACGCATAAACATTCGTGCACCCATTTGGATCTCGCTTATAACTGCAGCAATGTTGCTGTCAGGCTTCCCGGCGGTTACGGCCTGGGGTGCTGCGACTCTAATTCTCTACGTACTTATGCGCTCTTGGTCTTTTCATAAAGATTTATATCGCCTGTTAGGACAGTCGATCTCCCTCTTAGCGTCATTTGCACTCGGTATTGGTTTGGCCGCTTGGCAGTTACTGCCTTTCCTCTTTCAAATGCGCAGTATCGATCTAGGTCATCGAGTTCAAACCGCTGCAGACCACCTTTCTTCCAGCCTTATAGCAACTGCCGCTGTTCCGACTGCTTTTGGCTCTCACGAGCAAGGATTTTTTTATGGAGACAGAAACTACATCGAAAGCGTGGCATTTCTAGGCGCCGGGGCTCTTGTTTTAGTCGGCTTTTCATTGTTCAAAAAACGGCCGTCGAATGTGTCCGAATGGGTCACGCCAATTATCGCGTTCCTTCTCTTTCTCACTACAACGCTAATTTTTTTTGGCGGGCCACTACTTTCGGTAGCCCAGCAGCTACCAGTCTTCGACTCTAATTTTATTGGACGCATGAGATCAATATGGCTTCTATTACTGTCAATCCTTGTTGGTATTGGACTCGAAACAGTTATCTCGGTTTCCAGCGCCACTCCGGGAAAATTAAAAACTTCAAGAAATAAGTTTGGTTTAGTCGGAACTGCAATCACCCTGTTCTGCGTCGCGTTCAGTATTTATTATGTTGTCGAACGCGGTCACGCTGAAGGAGTCACATCAAAAATTATGTTACCGGTGGCGATTGCTGTAGGCGCAGCATCTTGTGTCGCTCTGCTTGCCTACGGTGCGCGTCGAAACTATGCATGGTCTAGATTTTCTTCAGTTTTCATAGCTCTCATTGCCTCAGCCGAAATTTTGCTTTTTGTTCTACCATTTTGGCCAAGAATCGATTCCGATAAGCATTACCCAAACACACCAGCCCATGAATTTCTCGCAGCTAATGCCAATGGAGACAGAATAGCGGCACATGATTTAGCTTTCTATACCGGCACTACGACTTATTACGAAATCAGGACACTAACTGGACATACTTTTCATCCGCCAACATGGAGTGATCTTTTAGAGGCGGTGGACCCACTCGCTCTGACTAGATCTCCAACATTTTCATTCATTGAATTTCTTGATGTCCAGCGCCTAAATTCAGCTATTCTCGATCGTCTAGCTGTTCGTTGGTTAGTGACCCAAGTCGACTTTCCTATAATTGGAGAACCTTTTGCCGGTCCTGAAATAACAGGAAGCCAAACGGTTGAGCCAAAAAAAGCACTTTCAACGGTCATAGCTTCTCGCCCAATTCGAGGTATAGAAATAACTGCTACCGAGGATTTATATACGACAGATCTAGCCGCCCGCCTACAAGTTGAGATCTTAAGCTCTAACGGAGACGTTATTCGCAGCGGACGTCATGTGAGAGGCCTTCTTCCTAAAGGAAGACACTGGATTCCTGTAGCCGGAGAACATCTCCCTACCCGAGGACAAATTGAGGTTTCTGTTCGACTCGAAGGTGCTAACGGTGACATGACTTTGGCGACCACTCAGAACGGCCTATTAGCAGTCAATTTGATGCTTCCAGGTATTGAACAACTGCGTCTATCTTACGCTGACGATGTTGTGATCTGGGAAAATCTTAATGCAGTTGACCGCATCAGATTTGCTAGCGATACGGCAATAGTTCCTGATTCCTCAGAACGAATCCAACTTTTAACGAGCCCTCTTCCGCCAGAGGTAGTTGTGCTATCCGAACAGGTGGATCACGTCACCGGCTCTTACGGCGGAAAGGCAACAATTTCTGAAATAGTCGATACCTACGATGAGTTGGCGATAACTATTTTTTCTGAGGACCCGGGTTATCTGGTCGTCGCAGACGCGTTGCAAGATGGTTGGGTGGCTTTCGTTAACGGCGAACCTGCGGCATTAATAGACGCTGACCACGCCGTAGTTGCGGTGCCCATTCCTGCGGGTCCTAGTCAGGTGGCGTTAGTTTATAGCCCTGCTGGGTTAAGAGCCGGGGTAGTGGTTTCGCTGCTATCTACTCTTCTTACGTTGACGCTAGCCTTCATCGCTTTTCAAAGAAGTCGGTCTTCAGAATCAAATACCTGAGCCCCGGCTTGGAGTTCTATTCCTCTAACCCGTTTGAGTATTCGCTCTGAGATCACGCGGTTAGCCCGAAGTAAATCTCCAAGAATACCTAACATTAAAAGCTGAAAAGCAAGAACTAGACAAACAGCGCCGACTATCAATGATTGAACATGGCCGGAACCATCCGAAGTGAAAAAAAACCAAGCGAAACGTCCGAAAAGAATAGTTCCTACAGAAGCTAATAGTAGGGCCGGCAATGCGAAGACTTTAATGGGTTCGTGCATGGCATAGATTCGGAGAATAGTTCCTGCTGACCGTCGCACATACTGTCGTTTGGATCGAAAGAGTCGAGAAGGTCGAGTTGTTTTGTTTACCCGGACCGGCACGTCTACCACTGCTAGGTCTGATCTTCCTGCTTGGATCACTGTTTCGAGCGTATATGTGAAGCGTGATACAACGTTTACAGTTAGCGCAGCTTCTTTGCTGTAAGCCCGAAATCCTGAAGTGACATCAGCTACATCGGTTTTCGAAGCATGACGAACGACCCACGAGCCAAGCCGTTGAAGCCATTTTTTACTTTTCGAAAACTCAGTATGATTTGCGATGTCGCGTGAGCCTATAACTAGATCAGCTTTACCATCAACAATCGGTTCTACCAGTTTTTTAATATCGTCAGCAAAGTATTGATTATCGCCGTCCGTATTCACAATCACGTCTGCACCTAGCTTTAGCGCTGCATCCAAACCTGCCTGAAACGCTACAGCCAAGCCTTTGTTCTGGGTGAGACTTACAACAACGTCTGCCCCGTTCTGACGAGCGACTTCCGCCGTTGTATCTGTTGAGCCGTCATCTACGACTAACCATAAGACCT
>CAJQGN010000279.1 GCA_905477545.1 uncultured Acidimicrobiales bacterium
ATCCCCATTTTGGCAGTCTAGGCCAAGAGCCAGAACCTGTGCTTAGACCGCTGCGGGCATTCCCTCAGAAGTAAACGAAAGTTCTTCGTAACCGTTCTCTGCAACTTCGTTTATCGTTGCGACGTATTTTGGGGTGCCACCGTTGTATACGAAATATCGAACTTTACCGGCCTCATGCCCATCAACGTTTGAGTTGTATCCTGTAAACCAAGACTGAGCCTTACGCATCAACATCACTGAATACATTTTCACTACGTGGTCTGTCCAGCGTTTTTCGGCGGCTTCAGTAGCTTCGGCATAATGAAGATCGTTAGCCCATAAATGTTGAAGTAAGTCAGTACTCCAGTTCACACCAATTTCGATACCACGCGGATAGTTAGTAGACGCCGAGCCGCTCTGAGGACCTGAGGGCATCAACAGGTTGGGGAATCCATGGATCATCATCCCCAGGAAAGTAGATGGATTGTCGAACCATTTTTCTCTTAGTGTGAGTCCGTTACGACCTCTGATATCGATGTGGTCAAAAGACCCCGTGATAGCGTCGAACCCCGTTGCATAGATGATTACATCGAACTCGTAGTCAGCGCCAGTAGTCCTAACGCCGGTCTCTGTTATTCGCTCTAACGGTGTCTCTGCAAGATCTACTAGGTGCACGTTAGGCCGATTGTAAGCTTCAAGATAGTTTGTTTCCATCGGGACACGTTGAACCCCGAAGCCATGGTCCTTGGGTATTAGCTTTTCGGCGATCGCTGGATCGTCTACTCGCCCACGAATACGTTCAGCTATGTACCTCGATATTGAGGCGTTTGCTTCTTCATCAGTGAAGATCTCACGAAAGTTTGAAAGCCATATACCGAAACCAGGCTCATCATAGAGTTTGTCCCATAAGGCGTAACGTTCTTCTTCAGTAACGTCGTAGAACCCTCGCCGGTCGGGCTCATGTTCGAAGCCACCTGGAGTTCGTGCACACGTGGCGAAAATTTCGTCATAGCGAGATCGAATCTCTTCCATTTTTTCTTCGCTTATTTCACTGTTATTTAAAGGAGCAACCCAGTTTGGGCGCCGCTGGAATACGGTGAGGTCCCCTACCTTGTCTGCTATCGCTCCAATTACTTGGATAGCGGTAGCACCGGTGCCAATAATACCAACTCGCTTTTCGCTCAAATCTACGTTTTCGTGAGGCCAGTTATATGTGTGCCATGACTGGCCTTTAAAGTCTTCAACACCGGCGACGCGTGGTTTAGTAGGTTTAGACAAAAGACCCAAAGCCAAAATCACGTACCGACTTGTTAGTTCCCGTCCATCCGAAACTTTCAGATTCCATATTTGATTTTCTTCATCGAATACCACCGACTCCACACGGCAGTTGAATTGCATATGCTTTCGCAAATCAAATTTATCTGCGACAAAATTAAGGTAGCGAAGATTTTCAGGTTGGCCTGAGAACATTTCTTTCCAATGCCACTCGTTCAAAACTTCTTTAGAAAAGGAGTAGCCGTAAGTGAAACTCTCGGAATCGAACCGTGCCCCTGGGTAACGATTGTTGTACCAGGTCCCTCCAAGATCGGCATCAGCTTCTAGCACCGTTGCGTTGACGCCAAGTTCGGTTAACCGTTGAATCTGATAGATTCCCGCTACTCCAGCACCAATAATAATTACTTCGTGGTCAAGTTTCAACGCAGTGGACATAGTTAGGCTTCCTCACATCTAGAACCCGTAATCTAATCATAAATAGACTTTTAAACTTCATTTTTCAGAAACTTCTGATCATTAGCTAACTCAATTGATTCCGCAGTTCCACAGCATCAACGAAAGGTCTGTACTCGGAGAGCATTGAGTTTTTAAACTGAAAAATACTGGCAACTCTCGTAGGATATATGACCTTGCCCCCGGCAGATACTCCCATATGCTGCTGGGGGGTGCCTTGCCATCTCCAAATGCCGATCGAAGCGTCTTCAGTCGCAAACACAGTTTCAATTTCGATTTGCGCGTCTGAGATATTAGAGCAGAATCCTCGAGCATGTGCATCTAACGCAGCCGGCCCAAGCAGATGACTGGTGTGATCGATCATGTCTAAGGCTGTGAAGTCCGGGATTAGCTCGAATCTTCGCTTTCCTAAAACTTCTCCCAGATATAGTCGCATGACTTCTTCGGTTCGCTCTTTACTCATATGACACACTTAACCTTCCAGCCGAATATGACTATGACCGTTCCGGTCGTTAACCATTTTCTGTTACGAGATGATAATACACATCCGTCTCTCGGGACTTTTCTACTGTCAATTTCAGGTTGCATAACGTAGGTCAGAACCGGCTATGAACTTTTGGTTTTTTCGTATCTATATCCCAACCCTCGAATGGTTGTTATTTTCGTTGGTTCCGCTGGGTTTGATTCTATTTTTGTGCGTAACCGCTTTATGTGCACATCAATAGTTTTGGTGTCCCCAAAATAATCGTAGCCCCAAACATTCTCCATTAAGCTGTCGCGAGTTACTACTCGGCCGGCGTTCTCTATCAGGAAAGTGAGGAGTTCAAATTCTTTAAGAGCTAGAGTTACGAGCTTTTCTTTGACTCGCAATTCGTGACGCTCTAGGTCAAGTGTGACATCTCCTTGGACGAGTTTTTGATCGTTGTTAGATGGTGGTTCCCTTACGAATTCGTTTGAGCTCCGACGGAGTACTGCTCTCATTCGAGCTACGAGCTCCCGTAACCTATACGGCTTAGTAACGTAATCATCAGCCCCGACTTCTAACGCAACGACGGCGTCAATTTCTTCGCCGCGAGCTGTAACCATAATGATTGGAACTGTCGAGGTTTTTCGTATTTCGCGACATACATCTACTCCTGAAATACCAGGAAGCATGACATCGAGCAACACTAAGTCGGGTAGCTTTCTGGCTATTGCCGAGAGTGCTGACACCCCATCATCGGCGGTATCTACTTCGAAGCCTTCGCGCTTCAAACTCAGCGAAAGAGCTTCAGTGAAAGACGGTTCGTCATCGATTACGAGCACTCTTGTTGGAATCATTCTTCGAGATCCTCCGGTAACCGAATAGTGAATTTCGAGCCTTCTCCCTCGCGCGATTGAAGGAGAATTTCGCCCCCATGGTTGGCTGCGACGTGTCGTACGATACTCAACCCTAAGCCAGTGCCGCCGGTAGCGCGAGATCGAGCTTTGTCAACCCTGTAAAAGCGCTCAAAAATGCGATCTAGGTCCGCTTTGGGTATTCCGATCCCTTGGTCTTTAACGACTAGGTCAATGTGAGTTTTACCGCGCACGGCCTCAAGGTGGATTATCGAATTTTCATCTGAGTATTTGATCGAGTTATCCACCAAATTACTTAATGCTCTGTTCAGCTGACCAGTATCTCCCATTAGTTTCAGACCAGCTTCTGTATCAGTCTTCTCGATTTGGATATTTTTTGAGTTGGCTTTAAATCGGTGTTGGTCTTCTACAGAACTAAGTAGCAACCGGACGTCCACTGGCTCACGTCTAGGTGAACCATCGAGCTCAACCCTGCTTAGCTCAAGCAGATCGTCGATGATTTGATCAACTCGATCTGTTTCGTTAACAATTTTTTGAGTGAGACTGTCGAGAACAACCTGTTCCTCTTCCCCTCGTAAGGTTTCTGCCAGTAACCCGATAGCAGCGATTGGCGTTCTCAGTTCATGCGTCAGGTTAGCAATGAAGTCCCTTCTGACACGATCGATTCTTGACGTAGCAGTTTGATCTTCTATTAGAGCGACTGCTCCAATCTCAAGTTCAGGTTCTGAAATTGGTATTGCTTTTACCTCAATGACTTTGCTCGGCGGGCCCGTGAGGCTGACAGTTTTTGTCGCTTCAATTCCGTTATTGGCTATCAAAAGCGCTTCGCTGAGAGCTTTTTCAACTAGGGCGTCTGCTCTGCGGCCTTCTAAATAAGTTTGGCCGATGTCGTTTGTGAGACACACGCTGCCTTGTGCATCAGTTGTTACAACTCCGATTGCTAATGAATCAAGAGCAGCTTGACCTCGCCGAAAAGACAAATGAGCGTTATGCAATTGCTGAGCTAGATTATCGATGGCTAGTTGCAGCTTCACTTGTTCTTGAGCTACTGAAACTTTTTTTACTCGAATTTTCGTGATTAAAACCACTAACCCTACAAGTAACCCCAGAGCCAGTAGAACAAGACCAATGGTCACGATTATGAGGACTCTTCTCTACGAGCACGAGCTCGAGTGGCTCCGGTATGCTCCGGGAGCACGCCCGTTACTAAATACTGCACTCGTTCTCCAACATTAACTGCGTGATCACCTATTCGCTCATAGAATCGTCCGATTACAGCCAGTTGAACTGCCTGTTGCGTAGTAAGAATACGGTCTCCACGAGATGCGAACACAGTGTCGAGGAAGTCATTATGCAGCTCATCGAGTCGGTCATCTAGATCCCCTAATGCAGATGCTAAACCTGCATCCCGGTCAGCGTATGCATCAATTGCTAGCGTGGTGAGTCGGACTGCCTGTTCGCACATCCGATCCAATAGTCCTCGAAGTCGAGGCTCAAGCTCCACTCCTCGTAATCGACCAATAGCCTTCGAGATATTCGAGACTAGGTCTCCTGACCTTTCGATCTCGCTGATCATCCGAAGGTCGGTCAAAATAGTTCTCAAATCGACTGCGACTGGTTGTTGTAATGCGAGCATTCGAACGCACTTTTCTTCGGCTTCAATGCTCAACAGATCTAGCTCATCATCTGCGGTACCGATTGCAGCTGCAGCATCAATATCGCCTGCCAGCAAGGCAACCGTGACTGCGGAGATGCCTTCAGCTACGTGAGCTCCCATCCGAAGGAGATCTGACTTAACTTCATCCATTAAGAGGTGAAAGTCGCTTCGTGTTTCTTCAATACTCATTACTACCCTTTCTCAGCTAAAGCTTGAGTTGACGACAGACACTAGACAGAGGGTTCATCCTACTCGTCCCGTTATATACGCCTCTGTTCGACTGTCATTCGGATTAGTAAAAATTGTTTCTGTTTTATCAAATTCGACTAGCTCACCTGTTCGAGAGCCGTGACTATCTAGGGCAACCGAAAAAAACGCTGTTTGATCGCTCATACGAGCCGCCTGCTGCATGTTGTGAGTCACTATTACGATGGTGTACTCACTTTTGAGTTCTGTGATCAGTTCTTCGATTCTCGCTGTCGCAATTGGATCAAGAGCTGAGCATGGTTCGTCCATTAGTACTACGTCCGGTTGAACTGCTATTGCTCGCGCGATACACAACCTTTGCTGCTGGCCTCCTGAAAGACCATAAGCTGAAGCCGAAAGGCGGTCTTTTACCTCATCCCACAGCGCCGATCTACGCAAAGACTTTTCAACGGTTTCAGCTAATTTCGATTTTTTAAGTCCCGATAATCGAGGACCGTACGCAACATTCTCGAAGATTGACTTCGGGAAGGGGTTTGGTTTCTGGAAAACCATCCCAATTCGTCTGCGAACTTCGACTGGGTCAACTTCTTCATCGTACAAATCCGCACCGCGATATTTAATCGTGCCTTCGACTCTGGCTCCTTCGATTAAGTCATTCATTCGATTGAAACAGCGCAAAAAAGTTGATTTCCCGCACCCAGAAGGGCCGATGAAAGCAGTTACTTGGCTTTTATAAACTTGCAAACTGACATTGCTCAGTGCCTTGAAATCACCATAGAACGCGTCTAGTTTTTCGACATCAAAAATGACTTCAGCAGCTGATGGATCAGCTGTAGATTCGTCACCGCGGGTAGCCATTGAAGAAATAGTAGGGCTTAGGCTAATAGTTGTCTTTTTTTCTTCTCTCGCCGATTCGTTCAAATTGTTTGTTTCTACCACTTTTTCTCAAATCTATTTCGGAAATAAAGGGCTGCGCCGTTAATCATCAAGACGAGTATTAATATGACGACGCTTGCGGCTGCAGCGTTAGCGGACCAGTCCTCGCCGGGCTGGCGAGCAAAATTGAAAATAAGGACTGGCAACGCGGTAAATGGTCCGGTGAAGGTTTCTAAGAAGTTGGAGTCGCCAAAGCTTATAAAGCCTGTCGCTGCACCAACCAAAATCAGTGGAGCTGCCTCTCCAAGAGCTCTAGCTAGCGACAGCACGGTTCCAGTCAGGATTGTTGAAACCGCCGCCGGCAGTATTTGGCGAGAGAGGACTTCCCACTTCGTGGCTCCAACTCCATATGCGGCTTCTCGGATTCCTTGAGGCACGGCCTTTAATGCTTCCACCGAAGTTATAACGATTATCGGGAGCACCATGGCGGCTAGGGTCAGTCCGCCCGCTATCACAGTTTTCCCTTGTGTGAATCCATCTAAGGTTTTGACGAAAACAGTAAGACCTAGCAGGCCGTAGACAATTGATGGAACTCCTGCCAGGTTTCGGACATTTAATTCAACGGCTCTAGCGAACCATCCACCTGTTGCATATTCAACCAGATAAATGGCTGTTGCTATACCAACTGGTATCGCGAACAGTGCTGTAGCTATACCTATCTGAACTGATCCAACTATTCCCTGCCAGACACCCGCATCTTGAGCGGATCGCTGCGAGAAGCCGTTCGACAAAAAGCCGCTAAGTCGGCCGCTCAGAACACTCCAACCATCATTAACCATTACAACTACAAGCACACCTAAAAAGGCGATAGCGAACCCGGTGAAGCTAATAAGGAGCCATTTAAATAACGTTCCGGGTAAGTCTGCTTGTGGTCGACGTTGAAGGGATTGACGCGTTTTTGCGGTTTGGATGGCAATATCGGCAGGGCTCGAGGCTAGACGCATTAGTATCGCTCTTGCATACGGCGAACGATCAGATTACCCAACATATTCATTACCAAAGTGATTATGAATAGCAAGGCTCCTAAAAAATAGAGGCTTTGGAACGCTAAGTCATTACCGGCTACTTGGTCTGTGCCGAGTCCCAAAGCCGCCATTGCTGAGGTAACCGTGCCACCAGATTCTTTAATGCTTGTTTCGAACAATGATGTATCTCCGCCACCCGAAGCGATTGTTACCACCATCGTCTCGCCGATAGCACGGCTGAAGCCGACAATTATGGCTGCCATTAGGCCCGAGAGCGCTGCTGGAATAACTACTCGGATAGCCGTCGTAGCTTTTCGGGCTCCCAACCCGGCAGAAGCTTCACGTAGGTCGCGAGGGACTGCTCTCAGGGCATCCTCAGAGATTGATGCTATGAGCGGGATTACAAGCAAACCGACACCAATGCCTGCTGCAAGCTTGTTGAAAAAATTAATCTCATCAAAAAATTTGCTGAGAACGACAGGCGTTATGAAACTTATAGCGAACACTCCCAGCACTACGCTGGGAACGCTCGCCAAAAGCTCAAGGGTCGGTTTCATTATCCGTCTTACTCGCGGATGTGCATACTCCGAAAGATATATCGCAGCCCCTAAACCAGAGGGAACAGCCACAATCATCGAAACAATTGCGATCTGGGCAGAGTTAAGTATCAGTGTTCCAATGTCGAACATACCTCGTCGAGGAAACCATCCAATTGTTTGCAACTGGTCCGCAGCGACTTGGCTAGCGAACGTCCAGGCTTCTGAGGCTATTGTCCAAATTATTAGTCCGCTTATCAAGATCGTTACCGCTGAAGCTAGAAGAAACATCCAACGAGCAAGCGATGATCGCAAGCGCCTTCCGCTAGCTGTTTGCAACTCCTCTGCGGAGATAGTCGTCATATTCACACATTCTTAGCCTGTTAGAGAGTAAAGATGGGGGCTCTTCGATCAAAAAGTTTTGCCGGTTGTCCTATTTGCCCAGCTTGCCCGTGACTGCGTTATGTCTTCTTCCGAAAGATTTACGTAACCAGCCTCCACTACATACTTTTGCCCTTCGTCGCTCAACATGTAATCGATAAAGTCCTTCACTGCTGGGTCGTCAGCTTTGGCAGCGTCTACATAGGTGTACAGGAAGCGAGCGATGGGGAATGACGCATCAGCAATCGTTGCGGGAGACGGGGCCACGCAACCATCGCCTCCGTCAACTTCGAGAAGCGCTACACGGTCACGTGCTACATCTGCGAACGCGAAACCAACCCATCCAAGGCTGTACTTGTTGCCTGCTATTCCATCAATAATTACGTTGTCATTTGCAGAAGCGTTGTAGTCGGGGCGAACAGCGTAGTTCGCGTCTGCTTCACCCGCCTCGACACGTTCCTCCCAAACGTCTTCTAATGCAATTTCAATGAAACTGTCGAATGTTCCTGATTCTTCACCTGGGGCAAAGATCTCAAGGTCACCTTCTGGGAACGGTCCCGTTCCGCCAATATCTGCATTGAGACTATTTGCGTCGGACCACTTGCTGAAGCCCGTCGCTTCAACACCAACAAGACTGTAAAGATCAGCGAAATTTAGACACTCAATAGCATCATTCTCGATTGAAATGATGGCGGAGATGCCGTCGATACCGACACGAAACTCAATGAAATCGATCCCTTTTTCTTGCAAGCAATCAATTTCTTTGTCCTTGATCTGACGCGAACTGTTCCAAATTGGAACTTCTCCGGCACATGCAGCTTTATGACCATCTCCTGAACCGGGACCACTTACCGAGATCGCTACCGAAGGATGAACTTCAGAGAAGGCCTCAGCTAGAAGATTAGTGATTGGTTCTACGCTCGATGATCCAGTAACGGTAATCGTTCCGGATAAACCCTGTTGTGCAGTTGATTTAGACTCACTCGAAGAATTCGAATCAGAGCTGCCGCAGGCTCCGGCGACCAATGTGATCACACCTACGAGGCTCACAAACGTTAGCCATCTGAATCGGGAAACTTGTCTGTTCGAGGTGACGTTTTTGTTCATGAAGGCAATTTAGAGATGCTCATTAACAAACAAGAAAGTGCACGGTTAACGAAGTGATGATCTTCGGTAAACAAACGGTTAACGAATCGACTTTTTGAGGTTCTATAACCTGTTATCTTTTTCCAAATAGATGTGCCGAACCCGGCGAACATTTAGAAGTTTAAAAACTATTTACTGATTATATGAAGTATGAGAGGGGTGCAAAAATTTAACCAAAAACGACTGTTTTATTCCCATAAACGAGTACCTGGTTGTTTATGTGGGCCTTAACGGCGCGAGCCAACACGATCATTTCTAAATCTCGCCCTTTTTGAACTAGTTCCTCGGGTGAATGTCGGTGCGTGACTCTTATCACCTCTTGTTCAATGATCGGTCCCTCATCAAGGGCAACCGTCGCGTAGTGAGCAGTAACTCCTATGAGCTTCACACCCCGAGCGTGAGCTTGGTGGTACGGCTTA
>CAJQGN010000280.1 GCA_905477545.1 uncultured Acidimicrobiales bacterium
TCTTGTTAAAGCTTTCTCTGTGCGAGGATCAACGCTGCTCGTTGCTTCATCTAAAATTAACAACCCTGGATCTGCTAGTTGCGCTCTGATAAGTGCGACGACTTGTCGTTCCCCAACTGATAACAACTCGCCACGTTCACCTACTCGCGTGTTTATGCCATCGGGCAACAAATCGACCCATTCTTCCAAACCAAGAGATTGCACTGCTGTAACTACTTCGGCTTCAGTCGCAGAAGGTTTTCCATACAAAATATTTGTTTGAACATCAGTATTAAAAAGGAATCCGTCTTGAGGAACCATGCGAGCTGCTCTGCGTCGCGACTGCGCATCCACATTTCGCATCTCCACATTGTTTAGTTTCAGCGATCCTGATGAGGGGTCAGCTAAACGAACTAGCAGTTTGGCGAACGTGGTTTTACCTGAACCAGTTTCGCCAACAATGGCTACTTTGATACCAGCAGGGATCGCCACGTTGATATCTTGTAGAACATTGTCTCCATTTCGATAAGCAAAACTCAGGTTCGCTGCGTGAACTGATACGGGGCCAGCCTGGAGTGTTTTCCCATTCGAGGGCTCAGATATTTCAATCGGAGTTTCTAACAGATTTAATATTTTTTCCCAGCCCGCCAACGCTATTTGAGTCTGATCTAATATTTCTGAAAGGTGCCCTATGGGGCCAGTCATAAGCGTCACCAAAAAAACAAACGCAAGCACCTGACCTAATTCAAGTTCCCAGTTTTGGTGCTGAGTAACGGCAGCAACAGTAATGCTTGATAACGCTACGGCCCCAAATACGTCTCCTAAGGTAAACAAAACGGCAAAAAATCTGACGGCTTTCATCCGAGCCTTATACTGAATTTCTATAGCGTTGAACAGTTTTTTCTTCGCATTTTTTTGAAGTCCATATAGACGAATAGTTTGACCACCGCTTATTGCTTCGCTGAACTCGCCGAATGTTTCTCCTACTCGTGTCCTCAGCATGCTGTAGGCGGCGAGTTGCCTTTTTTGGATCCATTTCACGAGCGGTAACACTGGTAGAAATGCCAATAACGCCACGATTGTTAACTGCCAACTTACTGCAGTCATAACTATCACGATTCCGATGAGCAGAGTGCCATTAATGATCCATGACATTCCTCCCCATTCAAAAAATTTCGCGAGTTGTTCTACGTCGCTAGTCACTCGCGCGACTGTTGTTCCGAGCCTTGAACGGTTATGCTCTGCGATGCTTAAACGGTGCACGTGTTCAAAAGCTTTAATTCGTAGGTCGAAGAGTGTGCCTTCTGTCATTTCTACCAGTCGCAGAAACGTCAGCCTGCTCAAGACAAACACAAGAGTTATAATGCACGCCGTTACCAAACACGAGATCGCCACGAACGCTGGGCGTGGTTGCTGACCAGGTTGTAACCCTCTATCAATCGCCACTCTTATAAGAATCGGTATCGCCAATTGCCCGCATGCGCTAAGGACTGCTGCGAGCGCAGTTAACGCAAGTCCTTTTTTTAGTTTCGGTGTTGTAGCAATTCCTTTTCGAAGAATTTCGAACGCAGATTGAGATGGCCGATCCCGTTGCGATAGATCATCTGCTTCGCTCGTCATTTGGCGTCTCGTTCGTAGGCTTTTACGAGATCGGCATAATCTGAATTTTTGAGCAGCTCTTCATGGGATCCTGAGGCAACGATGCTTCCCTGATGCAGAAACAAGACGCGCTTAGCAAGTTTTATTGTCGACAATCGGTGGGCTACTACCAGGGTTGTTGTTGAAAGGTTCTTTCGTAAAGCTTCAAGAATTTCTCCTTCAAGAATTGGGTCAATAGCAGAGGTCGAGTCATCAAGCATCAAAAACCCGGGGTCTCCAACTAAAGCTCGTGTTATCGCAATGCGTTGTCTTTGCCCACCTGAAAGAGTCACTCCACGCTCACCTACTAAGGTTTCCCACCTGTCCGGCATTTCATTAACGAAATCGACTTGAGCGGTTTTTGCGTGCTTGTCTCGTTCTCTGTTATCGATCTCTCTATAAAGTTTCACATTTTGTGTTAGATGATCTGCGAACAGGAACGTTTCCTGCGACACAAGCGAAACACGCTCTCTCAGCGTTTCGGGGTTTATTTCTGGTAGTTGATAATTCCCTACCGTTATCGAACCATAGCGAGGCTCAATGAGTCCAAATAACAATTGCGCAATAGTTGTTTTACCTGCCCCGGTTTCCCCTACAAGAGCGACTATCTCGCCCTGATCTATTTGAAATGAGCAACCTTCAAGAACGGTCTGGTTTCCGTAGCGATATGTCACATTATTAAATTCGATTGCTAGCGGGCCCTTACCGAGTGTTCCAGTTCCAGTTGCTTGCAGTGGGGCGCTTACTTTGAAAGCTTTCTTAAGCCGCCTCGCAGCTACTACCGACATCGCGTTCTCTTCTAAAAAGAAACCAATTATACGAATCGGAAATGCCAGCTGCTGAAAGAGAATCATCGCCTGAATGACTTGCCCAGTTGTTACGTTGCCATCTGATATCCGCCACGCACCGATTGCTAATACAGCAACCATCCCCAGGCTTGGCAAAGTGTCAAGAGTCGGTTCGAACGTTGCTCTCAGCCGTCCAATTTGAGTCCGGGTTTTTCGGAGCCTGTCAGCAGATTTTGTTAAGCGTTGCACCTCGTCCGCTTCGCGTCCAAGGGTTTTGACCACTAGCGCACCGTCTAGACTTTCATGGACAACTGCGGTGACATCCCCTACGGCTTTACGAACTTTACTTGCTGGCGCTATTACTTTCTGGGTGAAAATTCGGTTTGCTATCCAAGTCGCCGGGAACACCAAACTAGCAACACCAAGCAGCCAAATATCTATCGATAAGAGGCTTATAGATGCCGCTGCAGCAAGTACAAACATTCCCAGCGTGAAAGGTAATGGCTGCAACAACATAGTGGACACTTCAACA
>CAJQGN010000281.1 GCA_905477545.1 uncultured Acidimicrobiales bacterium
GTCATCTGCACCCAGAACGTAATAGAAGAGTTCACGGTCGCGTTGGGCGTTCCACTCCCAAATTTACCCGATGCCGGTGAAGGCACCCCCAGCAGAATCCGGCCTGAAGGCGTCGGCGATGTCGGAGCCTGGGTGAGCCAATCTATTGATAAGCCCCTCGCGAATGTTTCGCGATGCGTTTCGTTGGTTCCCGATTCCGCTCAGCATTGGAGACGCATAGTCGATGAGCACTATAGCCATGGTCGTGAATTTGGCGATCTTGTTTGGGAGCGTCCTCTTTCCCGGCCACAGGTTGAGCTGATTGCCTCAGCGGTATCTTCATTAAATGAATGTTTCTACTGAACTGCTGCTCATGTAGCCCTACTCCGTGCGAGTGGCGAAGCCTTAGATTCTGAAGTTGACATTCACACGATTGAACATGGTGCGTATGTCGACTTCGGAGAAGAACTAGTTTCCTTTGCGACGCATATCGTCGAACGTAACTCGGGTTTATCGGACAGCAGAAAAATCCTGCAGGGTTTAGTAGGCAATGCGGGGCTGGTTGAGGCTGCCGCCACAGTCGCTGCTTTTCAAGGTTTGAATCGGATAGCTGACGCTACTGGGATACAGCTTGATGATGGTTTGAATTCTGAAAGTGCCGACTTTCGTTTGCGTTTAGGGCTCGAAAAATTTAGTGGCGCGAACAACACAAATAGAACTGAGACCACAGCGCGCAGCGAGTCAGTTATAGGCATTTTCCGTTGATCGAGTTACTGTTTGATTCCAACTAAACCAATGATTGAAGACCGGCAACCGAAGACAATGTTGGAAAGCTTCGGCTTTTAATATTTAGCTGCTGACTTAAAGTCCAATTCTTTGAAATTAAGGACTCCTCTAGCCGATGTTCATATTAGCCAGCAGTTTTTTGCGGGCCTCTAAGTCCACGAATGGCTCTCCAAACTGTAAACGAAGTAACCGAAATCCCAAGAGTCACGAATACAAGGAGGTTTCTTGTACTTTCTGAATCGTCTGATTCGGGCACGGCCTCTTCGATTTCTATTAGCTCTAACTGATCGTTTGTGGTGTTCTCATTCACAGACAATCGTTCATCGGTTTCGTTTTTTTGCTCAGGAGCGTTCGAGAACCATTGTGTTAATGGGTCTGATCCGCTACCCAGAGAAAACGGTCGGGCATATCTTTCGACTGGAGTTCCGAATCGTTCAATCGCGCCAATAGAGACTACGAATCGTGCTGCAATGTTTCCGTTTAATAGGAAGTCGTGGATGCCTTCTTGAGCGACTTCACGAAATTCGTTGACGCGCACGTAGGTAGTCCCTGTGTACGGTTCATAGAACTCGACACTCATTTCGGCTGCTAAATCAAAAGATGTTCCATCCGGACGTGTGACTTGCAAAACTGGCAGATCTTCGAACCGTAAATTCGTTTCTGGTAGCGCTGCAGGTATCAGCACTGAGATTTGCAGTGTTTGCCCCGCTTGAAAAACTGCCTGAAAACCTCGAGTCTCTTTCTCAGAACCAATATCACCGTAGAAAGCGAAGGAGATAGTCCCATCGGGAAGGAATGGCCCTGTCTTTGCGCTGTCGTGGTCGCTAGTCAAAAAAATGGGGTCATGAGCAGATACTGGAGCAGCAAATTGGCACAGAAGTAGAAAAGTTAAGCAACCAAGAACCAAAAGTCTACGCATCGATGTTTCATTTTAGCTTGCTGACTGACTCCAGCCTTTATAGATTCTCTGAGTTATCGGTTTTGGTTCGTGATTTATTTGAGGCATACCGTTAAACGTGTGTCACAGAGTCGCAGCCCCGCAGAGATTCTATTTCTTTTCGATTGCTCGATCCGTTTTTAACATTTGACGCATTTCAGTTCCTATGGCCTCAAAACCGAGTTTTTCGTAGAACCCACGATTGCCTTCAGTGGATGGCACCAGGTAGAGGCCTATCTCATGGCAACCGCGTCGTCGAGCATCATCAATGGTTCGCTGCACGAGAATTCTTCCTAAGTTCAAGCCCCGCGCTGAGTCATCTACGATCAGTTCTTCAAGTTCGCAGTACTCGCCTCCATAACGAATCGTCATGTTGTACGACACAGTTGCGATACCTACAATTGACAAATTATTTTCGGCAACGACAACAGCTCCTCGTTCCAACCGCAGGTGCGACTCGTACACGCCCTGCCAGTCGGAGGTAACGACTTCCCCAGTTAACTGTTCGATTAGCTCAAAGACTCGAGACTGGTCATCTGCTTTCGCCGGTCGGGTGCAAACTCCATTTGGATGATGTTCAACTGCCATGTGATTTCCCAGGGTTCCCAGCGCCATCTACAACTTAGTTAGCGGATTGCAAGCATCCAGTAGTTTAGCTACATGGCAGTTATGCATGTTTCCTTGTTTGCATCCGTGGGCATTTTATTGACATCTCATTTTGCATCTGAGTTTTCTCAATTTGGTTAGTTCGTTCCTAACGGTTCGAGAGACAAAGCTAAGTCTTGAATTGAGGAGCTTGACGCTACTATAGGGCCAGTTCGTTTACAGGGGGGCAGTCATGTCATCTGAGCTATTGGCTATGAATGAGAAGGCTATAAGTGAATTCCGTTCCAACGAAGGTAAATGCGGTCCTCCGTTTGATGGTGTTCCTATGATGCTGCTCACAATGGTTGGCGCTAAATCAGGTCGCGAGTTGTGCTCACCGCTTGCTTATTCCAGCGATGGCGATGACCTGGTAGTGATTGCGTCGGCTGGCGGCAGAGCAACTAATCCGAACTGGTATCATAACCTGGTCGCTAATCCTGATGTGCTTGTGGAAGTCGGAGTGGATCGTTACGAAGCAACAGCGGTGCTTACCAGTAGCGACGAACGGGATCGTTTATACAAGACTCAAGCGGAACAACTTCCGGTTTTTAATCAGTATGAGGAAGCTGCTAAGCCGCGCGTCATTCCAGTTTTTCGTCTGGTCCGAAGAAATGACTAGAGGAGCTGTTAGCGGCGTCAGGTTTAGCGACATCCCGTGGCAATCGACCAGTTCTTTGTGGGGTGATGAATCTGCTCAGCCGGCTGAGCTCGACATAACTGAATACGGGTTAGCCCGTGTTCTTTCAAGAGATGAAAACACTGGTGCTATATCTCTTCTGATCAAAGAGCCACCCGGCTGGCATACAGCTGCCGCTGAGGCACACTCTGTCAGTCAAGAAGATATTTTGCTTGAAGGCGACTGCTGGTATGGCGAAGAGCATTTCGAAGGCCCTACTTATTTCAATTTTCCTGCTGGACATTTTCATGGGCCGATGTATACAGAAACGGGCGCTTTGTGGCTGGTGACCTTAACCGGTCCGTTTGATGTGTCTTACAGCGATGAAGTAACGGCTGAATCTATGTCATGGTTTGAGCGAGCGAATCGGTAAAACAAATAGCAGATTTATAGCGGCTATTAGGAAAACTTCGATATGTGACTCTCCACGTTTTGGCGGCAGTTATTCGCACGGCTTGCCATATTTCTCTATCTGACGTTGAACACGTCCATGACCTGTTCACCAGTTCTAGCGACGTTGCTGTTCCATACGCCGCGAGCAACAACTTTAAGTTACGGTTCCTTACGGTCCTTAAGGACTAACAAGATTCTGATACTTTCAATTAGCAAACCCAATTCTGAGCCGAGGATGGTTATGAACAAATATGCACATGGCATGGTAGTTGCTGCTCAGCCTGAAGCTGTTGAAGCAGGCGCTTCAGTGCTAAGAGCCGGAGGTAACGCTGTAGACGCAGCTATCGCTTGTGCGCTCGTGGCAGGTGTTGTCGATCCCCAAATGTGCGGAATTGCCGGTTTCGGCAATTTGCAAGTTTACCTTCCGGGAAAAGGCCTCCATCAGTGCATCGATTTCCATGCTAAATCTCCCCTAGCAACACGAGCCGACCAATGGGAAGACATAGTTATTGGCGAGACCAGAGACGGCTTTGGTTTCGTGGTCGAAGGAAGAGTGAACGATCTGGGCTATCAAGCAATTGCTACACCCGGTTCTCTTAAAGCCTACTTTGAAGCCCAAACAGCATGGGGAGTGAAAGACTGGGATGAAATCGTCGCTCCCGCCATCCGGTGGGCCGAAACAGGGTTTGCTGTGCGTCCACATGTCGCAGGATGGTGGGCCGAAGGCGCTGCAATGGGGAGAACCGATAATGTTGAACGCCTTCGGTATTCCGCTACCGGGCAAGAAATTTATTTTCGAGCCGATGGGTCACTCAAGCGCGTCGGCGATGTTGTTGTCAACAAAGACCTAGCTAGCACCTTGAGGCTCATTGCTTCCGAAGGTGCCGACGTTTTTTACAAGGGCCGTCTCGCTGAACTGATTGCCGAAGATATGTCTGCCCATGGTGGGCTGATGAGCGACAGAGACCTTAACGAATATAAGACTACTCACAATGATCCCATACGGAGCCTCTATCGCGGTCACGATGCAGCAACCAATCACCCGCCTGGCGGGGGCACCATGGTTCTCGAAATGCTTAACATGCTCGAATGTTTCGATCTCCAATCTATGGGACATAACAGCGTTGAATACGTTCGCACAGTCACTGAAATCATGAAACGAGCTACCTCAGATAAGGACAGGTACATAGGAGATCCTGCTCACGTCGATGTGCCCTTGAACCACTTACTATCAAAATCTCATGCTCGAGAACACGCAGCATCTATTCAGGCTGGCGAACGAGCACAAGTAGAGAGGTTGACATATGAACCTCGAGACACAACTCACGTATGCGTTGTCGACAAAGACGGTAACGCAGCATCAATGACACACTCTCTTGGGATGCCCTCGGGCGTGATTACCGATGGTCTTGGCTTTATGTTCAACGGTTGTATGGCAGTATTTGATCCTCGGCCCGGAAACGCCGACTCTTTAGCTCCCGGGAAAAGCCGGTTCAGTTCACTGTGCCCGACAATGGTCTTTGAAAACAGTGAATTAAAATACGTGGTTGGAGCGCCCGGCGGCACTCAAATCGCAATGGGTGTCACCCAGGTGCTTCTTAACAGCATCGATTTTAAGATGAACATGCTCGAAGCAGTATCAGCACCAAGAGTTTCAGGAACTAGCAATGCAATCGATGTGTCCAACGGTATTCCGTGGGTCGTCACTGATGCATTAGAAGCAGAAGGCTATGAGGTCATTCGAAGCCCAAGGACCCATGACTTTGCGTGGGTTCATGGAATTCGCGTTGAAAATGGAAAACTTGATGGTGGAGCTGACCCTGCTGCTGATGGTGCAGTTCAAATTGGCTAGAGGAAAATATTGATGCCTAAAAGCGTGATTATTGAAGAAGTAGATATCGAAACATCCGATGGTTTCATGAACAGCCACTTTGTACGACCAAAGTCAAGCGACTATCTCCCTGGGGTTATTGTTTACATGCCCGCTTCGGGAGTTCGAAATGAGTTAGTTGATATCGCTAGCCAAATCGCACAATTGGGTTACGCCGTGATCTTACCGAATTTTTATTACCGGCTCGCTCGAACAGTTGACATAGACGCGAACCGTTTAGGCACCGATGAATACTTAGGCGTTCAGAACTACATGGTTGCTTTGGCAGACCACTTATCGAATGAAAAAGTACAGTCGGATACTGCTGCGATTATTAGCTGGATGGACTCACAGGTCACTATTAGCTCAAAACGCATAGGTGGAGTTGGTTACTGCATGGGAGGCCGCTTGGTCATGGCATCGCTCGGCGCTCACTCTGACCGCATAATTGCCGCTGCTTCCCTGTATGGCGCAGGCGTTGCCACCGACAAGGCTGATTCCCCGCACCTACAGCTTGATCGTTGTAAAGGCGAACTATATTTCGGCTTAGCGGAAAATGACAAGTACGTCACCGATGAGGAAACGGCCATCTTAAGGGAGCACCTCGTTACCCTTTCGGTGTCTCACAGCATCGAAACTTATCCCGGCACCGAACATGGCTTCGTTTTCCCAGAGCGCTACTGTTTCAACCCGGAGCAGACCTTGACGCACTACTCCAGGATCAAAGATCTTTTTGAAAGATGGCTCCCTTAAACAAAAATGTAGTCAAACCCTGCTGCGACATAGATGCGTTTCAAGCCGTTGAGTTTCGCAACCAACCAACGATTTAGCCCGCGTTCATAGACTGTGAAATAACAGCAAACCCTGCGGTAGCTTCTAACCTTTTACCAATGATCGCTTGATAATCCTCAGACTCATACCAAGCTTTAGCAGCAGCAGTATCTTCAAACTTCAAGACAATTGTCTGAGGACCCGGGGGGCTTCCCTCCATAGTCTCAGCCGCTGCGTCAAACACAACTAACTCAGCGCCAGAAGCTTGGATAGTCGGACCGGCTCCTTTCTGATACTCACGATATAAAGCAAGGTCATTAACAACGTACTGAGCAACGAAATATGCAGCCATGTCGCAATTATGCCATCAAAAAATTAATAGCGATGAAGCTTTTAACAATAACGCTTTCACGCAGATACATCCGATAAGACGACAAAGATTAACTCCGTAGAAACCAAGTAATAAAAACGCGCTAAAGTTTTTCTTGACGCACTGTTTCAAACATCGAAAGAGCCTATTTTAAATACTTCGGAAAATCATTATGCAAACATTTAGCGAAACTTTGACTAGAGCTGAAAGCATGCATACCGACAAGCCTGCGCTGGTATGCAACGGCCACGAACAAAGCTTCCGAGAGTTTTTTGACCGCTGCCATCGCGTGGGCTCAATTCTTGACGAACTCGGGGTAGCTTCAGGCGAACGAGTAGCTATCTTGGCTGCGAACTCCGACATTTATGCTGAGCTCTACGCTGCGATTCCTTCACACGGCAGATCAATTTTGCCTCTCAATACCCGCTGGTCTCTTGCTGAGCTTGCGTACGCGATCAAAGACGGTGGCGCGAAAATTTTGATCACTGATCGCGACCCGGGATCGCTTATCCATAGCGTCGATCACGTTCTATCAACCCCTGACTATGAGCTCATGGTTAAGGACGCCGAGCCTCTCCCCTTCAAAGATGTTAACGAAGACGATTTAGCGGGGCTTTTTTACACAGGCGGCACCACCGGTAAAAGCAAAGGCGTGATGCTCTCGCATCGAAACATTGTTTCTAATGCAATGCATAGCCAGTTCACGATGCCGTTGGTTGGACATGACAGGTACCTCCTCGCTGCACCAATGTTTCATGCAGCCGGAACTCTTTCAGTTTTACAATGCCTCTCACTCGGGGTCACTCAAATTATTTTGCCTACCTTTAGTCCTGATGCTTGCCTAGACCTCATCGAAACCGAATTGTGTACAGCCACGATCTTAGTGCCGACGATGATTGCTGCTATCACAGAAGCACAAACCCTCAACCCAAGATCTCTTGACTCTGTGAGACTGCTCGCGCATGCAGCGTCACCCATAACGACTGAAGTTCTTAAGCGAGCCTGCAAACAATTCCCGAACGCCGAATTTATTCATGTTTATGGGGCAACTGAAACGACCGTCGTGACTGCCCTCCGATCTGAACATCTCCTCATAGAGACTCCTTTGGGTAAATCTGTCGGACGCGCCTCCCTAGGGGTGTCAGTAATGATCGATGGTGAGCCAGGACGGCCGGGCGAAGTCCTTGTGAAAGGACCAAATGTCACAAGCAGCTACTGGAACAAACCCGAGCAAACATCTGAATCAATCAGAAACGGCTGGTACCGCACCGGCGACATCGGGTATCTAAACGACGATGGCTATTTATTTCTTG
>CAJQGN010000282.1 GCA_905477545.1 uncultured Acidimicrobiales bacterium
TGAATCCAATTGGCGAAGACTTCCTGCTGCGGCATTTCTCGGATTAACAAAAAGCTTCTCCCCCAATGTTCGAGCTTCTGTATTTAGCTTTTCAAACCCGGCTCGAGGTAGATAGATTTCACCCCGGACTTCCAGCAAATGTGGAGGTGAATTCGTCTGTAGCTTTAGAGGTATTGAATTGATAGTCCGAACATTTTCAGTAATGTCTTCGCCCGCGGCACCATCTCCACGAGTAGCACCGCGTATAAGCACCCCATCCCGGTATAACAAGCTGACAGCCACGCCATCTAACTTGGGCTCACAGGCATACTCCAATGACCCAGATAGCTTGAGCCATTCCGTAACACGACGATTAAAATCCAGTAACTCGTCGTCACTGAAAGCATTATCCAAAGACAACATCGGCACTTCGTGAGCAACCGGTTTAAATGATGCTAACGGCTCCCCTCCTACTCTCTGGGTTGGAGAGTCAGCAGTTTTTAATGAGGGGTACTGGGATTCAATCCGTTGAAGCCGCTGCATCAACCGATCGTATTCGGCATCGGGAATAGTGGGATTATCTAGCACATAATATCGGTGATTATGACGATTGAGCTCTTCGCAAAGGGCAAGTGCCTCCTCACGAGTTACAGGATCAACATCCACCATTATTCAATTCCGGACAGCTGGGCTCGACTGAAGTCGGTAATACGTTGACGATAGTGATCTTCAGTTTGCCGGGTCAAGGCACTGCGGGTTTCATCTTTAAGCTCACCACTTAGATCAATGGCCATTTGCTTGGCAGAGGAAAGCAGACTATTCAATGTGGCAGATGGATCTTCAACATCCTCCATAGCAAAAAACAGACTAATTCCCGGCGTAAGAAGTTGATCCATACTGTTCAGATCAAAGGTGCCTGGATTAACCGAGTTCGCCACGCTATACATGACAGGTCCAGAACCGTCTTCACCGGTATGACGATGAAATATTTTCATAGAGCCATAACGCAGACCTTGACTCAATAAAGACTCCAATAGCTGGTCACCTGGAAAGTATTCACCCTCTCGAGCCATCAAGTGCAATACCACAACACTGGCTACAGGCAATTTCTCCTTGGCTTTTGGTCTTTCCTCTCGCTCTCTCAAGGTGACGTTATTAGGTTCTTCGACGTTGACGCTGTCATCGGTATCGGCAGGTTCATTAAGATTGAGACTGGGCTGCTCCGGCTCCTGCATGAATATCGATAATTTAGGTTTATTGGCTTCAGCACGTTCTCTGACTGCTTTACCAAACTCTGCCACACCTGCCTCATCACGAACACTCACTACCCGCGAACCCCCACTGGGTAATTCACTACCGTAATCATCGCGATCGTCATCATCAAAAATCGGCTGCTTACGTCGCGGCATATGAATTTTTTCATAACGAGCATTTCGAATGCGACGAATCACATCGAGCATGATAGCCAACACCACCAGAGCACCCAAAGCAATCATCATTTCGCGAGCACCAAATTCCATCTTTCATCAAACCTATAAATTTTTAATCATAATTTAATAATCATGTATCAGCCCTGAAACAACGCAGCCTTTATCAGCTCGCTATGCTTCCACTTAGGCTTCCGCTAACGCTACAGCCTGATTTACATCAACGCTGACCAACCGCGACACACCCGCTTCGTGCATGGTGACACCCATCAGCTGATTTGCCATTTCCATGGCAATCTTATTATGGGAGATATAAACAAATTGTACCTTGGCAGACATTTCTTCCACCATTCGAGCATAGCGAGCCACATTAGCATCATCCAGTGGCGCATCGACCTCATCCAGCATACAAAAGGGTGCGGGATTGAGGTGGAAAATTGAGAACACCAAGGCAATCGCCGTCAACGCCTTCTCTCCCCCTGAGAGTAAATGAACAGTCGTGTTTTTCTTACCGGGGGGTCTCGCCATGATGGTGACACCCGTATCCAGTAAGTCCTCACCAGTCAACTCCAAATAGGCATGTCCGCCACCAAATAGTTTCGGGAACAGCTCCTGTAGCGATACGTTGATACGGTCAAAAGTTTCTTTGAAACGGGTACGTGTTTCTCGGTCAATTTTACGAATAGCACTTTCTAGTGTTTCCAGTGCATCTTCCAGCTCGGCATTTTGCGCGTCCAGATAGTCCTTGCGCTCTGACTCCACCTTAAATTCATCAATAGCCGCCAAATTTATTGGCCCCAACCGTTGAATTCTCTGCCCAAGTCGCTCAAGTGTCCGCTCCCACTGGGCAGGATCAGCATCCTCAGGGAGAGAATCAAGTAGTGGATCCAAATCAAAATGATGCTCGCTGATCTGCTCTTCGATAGTTTTACTGCGAGTAGCAAGATCCTGTGCTACTAACCGCTGCTGTTCAAGTAGGGTGCGTTGCTCCTGAATAGCCTGCTCAAGTACACTACGATTCTTTTCGACCTCGCGCATCAGGTGCTCAACGGCATCAACAGCACGACGCGCATCAGCCAATTCCTTATCAACACCCAATCGAACTTCCAGCTGGCCGGCCAACTGTTCTTTTAGTTCCAAAGTCGGGTCTTCGTCCTGATTAAAGGACTCACGCAATTGTTCTTGGCGTTCTTTCAGCCTGGCAACCTGAACTTCCAAGCGGCTAATACCCTCACGAATTGATTGCAGCTGAGTACTCACTGATTTTTCTCGCATGGCCAATTCATGGCTGCGGTCACGGTCATGTCGGGCGCTCTGTCGAGCCTGATCTAACGCCGAACGACAGTCATCCCGCTGACCCAATAATTCTTCACGACGTTGGGTATCCTGCCCCATAACTTCAATGGCATCGGATAATAGCTGTCGGGCCTCAGCCAGATTTTCCTGTTCTAGCTGCTGCTGCTGTTTAGCTTCCGTTAATTCCTTGTCCGCACGATCTCGACGGGCTGCAAACTGCTCAACCTGCATTTGGCTTGCACTGAGCTTGGAGCGCAGCTCTGCGTATTGACGTTGTTGCTCAGCTACTTCTCTGCTGATCACTTCACGCTGAGATTCCAAGTTGCGAAGTTGTTTTTCGCTAGTACTTTTTTGCTGTTCAAATCCAGTAGTTCTTTCTCTGCAGCCAATCAATTCAGCATCTAATTCTTCCAGTTCTTTCCGCCGTTTCAGAATCCCAACCTTAGCATCCTGATCACGCGCAACTCGCAGCCAATTAGCGCCCAACCATAGGCCGTCTCGTGTTACCACCGATTCAGCCGCGCCCAGCTTTT
>CAJQGN010000283.1 GCA_905477545.1 uncultured Acidimicrobiales bacterium
CAAAGCCCGTGTCATCCAGTAACACCATTACTACGTTGGGAGCGTCGGATCCGGGGTGTGGCGGGTCGTCGAACCAGGGTATGGAATCGCTAACTGTGTCCCCAATTTTTCCTTCAAATCGTGATGGTCTGTTCATACTTGCTGCTCCGTGTCGGGAACTCACTTAGTGAGGAGTGAGTTGAATCCACTAAATCAGTAATAATTAATATTTCTATTAAGTGGCTGAAATGCCGCCATCCACAACAAATTCGCTGCCAGTACAATAACTACTCTCGTTTGATGCCAGCCATAGGACTAGTTCAGCTACCTCCTCGGCGCTGGCGGTTCTACCCATTGGCACTTGAACCGCGGCCGCATTGAATCCTTCATCCTTGAACTGATCAAGCATGGCTGTATCAATAAGCCCTGGGTGAACTGAATTTACTCGAATGTTATGGCGCGCAAGTTCGTGAGCGGCCGACTTGGTCATACCTCTTACTGCCCATTTACTCACTGAGTAAGAGAACTGAAATCCGACACCTTGTAGTCCGGCAACTGAGGAAATGTTAACGATAGATCCCGAGTTCTGGTTTTTCATAGCATCAGACACAGCTTGCATACCGAGAAATACTCCCGTGCAATTTACGTCCATTACTCGTTCGAATTCTTCTTGTGAAGTCCTTGTCAGTCGGTCGAATACCAAAATACCAGCATTATTAACCAGTACATCAATAGACCCTCTTAGGGCTAGCACATCTTCAATTAGTTCTGCCCATGCCTGTTGGTTCGTTACATCAAGATGTTTATAAATTGCTGAACTGCCTATTTCGGTTGCTAGATCTTCACCTTCGCGATCAAGCAGATCGGCAATAATGACAAATGCACCTTCTTCTGCAAAACGTCTCGCTTCAGCTGCGCCTTGACCGCGTGACCCGCCTGTGATGATAGCTGTTTGATCTTTTAATCTAATCCCCATTCCTCCAGTATTGGTCTAGAATCCAGCTGCGTCACTTTTTAAGGCAGCATTAGGGGGATTGAATTTAGTTCGTTTTGTTTCTCGTGGTCGTCGACTGGTAATTCGTACCTAGAGTTATTCACTTTGTTGATAGATTTTTTAATCAGCGTCTGGTTAGTACTTGGCCGCTGGTGTGGTTAATAAAAGTAAATTCTTCGACAGGTTTCCTCGATAATTTTGTGATCTGTTTGACAGGTTTTCCAATAGTGAGCATTGCTGCTACTGCTTCATGGGTTTCTAAGCCTAAAAGTTTTTGGACCTTTGGTTCTGCGGAGGCAACCAGAGTAGTTAGAGCACCACCTAGACCTTCATTTCTTGCACTTAGTAACACACTCCAAGCGAAAGGATAAATAGAAGCTCCGGACACAACACCAATTCGATCAAGATGCATGTCCATCGAAGCTACGACTCTTAAATCAACGGTGATGATGCAGACAACAGGGACTTCACCCAAATTTTTAAACATGGGGATTGCAATTGGAAGTGATTCATCTTCAGCAGCGGACTTGATATTTACTGAAGTTGGTTCAACTGATTGCCAATAGGTTTCACCTGCTTTCATTTGAGCAGCTGCTATTCGCATTGCTGGCCAGCAGAGTTCTCCAAGCTCCTGTTTTACTTGGACGTCTCGAACAAGAATTACTTTCCAGCCCTGTCGATTACCCCCACTGGGCGCAAAGCGGGCATTATCGAGAATCGTGTATAGCTGATCATCTGAGATATGTTCATCTGTAAAATCGCGAGCAGCGAACGTTGTACTCATTACTTCAGAAAATTCCATTTAGTTTCCGTCTCCTTAAACCACGCGACTTGCATGTAATTGTGTTATCTCTGATTCTGAATAACCTAACTCCAACAAAATCTCATCCGTGTGTTCGCCCAGCTCAGGTGCTCTATGGCTTATCACTCCTGGGCTTGCTGTCATCGATATTGGAAAGTTGCTAATAGGTATGTCTTTAATAGCTGTTGGGTAGCTAATATTTTCGAGAAAACCTAGGGCTTTGACATGCGGATGGTCAATAGCTTGTTGAGGAGATAGTACTGGGGCTCCTGGAATTTTAAGATCTGACAGGGCCACTAAGACGTCATCAGTTTTTTTGCTGGAACACCAGTCCGCCATTACCCCACATATTTCGTTACGATGGTTACCCCGCGTCTCATCATTTTGAAATCTGGGGTCGTCAGTTAATTCCGGTCGGCCGACGAGTTTCGCCCAACGCGCAAATTGAAAATTCCCAATAACGGAGACCAGAATCATTCCGTCGGCGGTATGAAAAGTATCCGAGGGGGCTGCTGTTTGTGCTCTATTATGTGAGGCGACACGATCTAAATTCAGTTGGTCTTGTTCAATCAGCGTTGAATTAGCAATTGTAATAGCTGTCTTAAGCAGGGAGCCTTCCAGCTCTTGCCCTTCGCCGGTCAAATCACGATGTCTCAGTGCAGCTAATGTTGCCATGCTTAACAATGAACCAGTGCAAAAATCTACGTAAGGACTAGAATTCCGAGTGGGTTGCCCTTCAGGACCAGTCATGTACATGGCGCCTGACATAGCCTGAGCTAAGCCGTCGAAGCCAACTCGATCACTAAACGGACCACCTGAA
>CAJQGN010000284.1 GCA_905477545.1 uncultured Acidimicrobiales bacterium
CAAGTACTTCGCGACGTCTATGACTCAGCTCACCCTAGGGCGCAACTTTGAAGTCTAAGAAGTAATATTTGGCTAATGCGACGTTCAGCACTTCACCTTCCTCTTCGTTTTCTTGAGACGGTTCGAAAGCCCAAGCTGCAGGAGGTAGATGATTCATGGGCTCATTCCAAGTTGTCACCATCGGAGATAGATCTATGGGCGAATCTGAGCTCGGCTGATCGACACCATTGCATAAGCGTCGCCAAGAACGTGGAAAAAAGTCTTCCTAATGATCAGGTTGTCATTAAAGCCGCGCTTTTGCATGATATTGGTAAATCGGAAGCTTCGAGCAGCGCTTTGTTACGAGCCTTTGCGACCATAATCGGTTTTTTTATCAGTAAAGAATTAGCTCATGATTGGATGAATAGTCGAGCTTTAGGCAGAGAAGTAGGGCAGTACCTCTGCTATCCCAGCGTTGGCGCTGAACTGTTGAAACTCGCTGGCAGCGATCCTTTTGTTTGTGCGTGGGCAAATGAACACCATTTCGAACAACAAAATTGGACGGTAGATCGTAATCTAGGGAGAATTCTAGAAGAGGCCGATGAGAAGACTAATTGGAAATTGAGATTATGAATGGGACAGAACTAAATAGTCATTTACAGGCGGTTTTTCTGGAAATTCATCGTGACCGTGCTGGAACGTTTAAGGTCCCAGCGGTTGATGAATCTATATCGAAGGTTAGACAAAAAGCACGCGGGTTCATAACGCCTGAACAACGAGTGGACTTGACCGAGGGCCTTGGGGCATTCAGGAGTTGGTTGATAGAGCGCGATCCCGAAGCAGCGGAGCGAGTTGCCGCAGGGAGGCCGCCTCCTCAAGACATTGGAACTGTTATGCACGCTGCAGAAGATTATGCAGTAGCTGAGACGTGGAAAAACATAAATTCCGATGAGGCAACGTTACTCAAATCTCGATTTGAGAAGACACTAATCGAAACTTTCGAAGAGAGAAACCCAGGGTTTAAGCGAGCTCCGTTACGACTCAGGGACAGAAACGTTAGGACGATGCTTAGCGGTTTTTTCGTCGTATTCCTGGCTTCTGGGTTCACAGCAGTTACTGGAATCGGAGCGATGCTTGGAACAATCGTGGGAGTCTCTATATTCGTGTTTGGATTCCGGTCATGGAGTGCTGGTGTAACACGTTCGAATATTAATGAGGTTTCAGTTTTTAAAGGCGGGAAAATTCAAAGAGATGAACGGGGCTCGCTCTAAAGTCATAGCAAGTCGGCCAAGGCCAAGGCTACAAAAATCCCATTGCTTCTTTGGCTTTAGCGACGGTTTTAGCAGCGACTTGGCGCGCTTTTTCTGCCCCGACTGAGATGATCCTGTTCAACTCTGCTTTGTCGCCGAGTAGTTCAGCTCGTTTCACTTGTATCGGAGAAATCGCTGTGATGACGGCATCTGCTGCATCATTTTTTAATGGCCCATATTGATGGTAGTCATCAGCAAGAATCTCAGGATCCTTTCCTGTTGTTGCCCCGAGAATCGAAAGAAGGTTCGAGACTCCTGGTTTCTTCGCCCAGTCGTAACGAACATCGTTATCAGAGTCGGTAACTGCTCTTTTGAATTTTTTTCCAATAGTTGAAGGTTCGTCGAATAGTCCAACTGTTCCTTGAGGGGAGTTAAGAGACTTCGACATTTTTACGTTGGGAGATTGAAGGTCCATGACCCTTGCTGCCACCGCAGGAATTGCAGCTTCAGGTATGGTGAAAATATTCCCGTAACGACTGTTGAATCGCTCTGCAATATTTCGGGTTAGCTCCAAATGCTGTCTTTGGTCATCGCCAACCGGAACTCGGTTTGCGTCATAGAGTAAAATATCAGCAGCCATTAAGGCTGGGTAGGTAAACAGTCCAGCTGAAATGTGCTCTTGTCCAGAGTCTCCCTGTTTAGTGGCTTTATCCTTGAACTGTGTCATTCGTTTAAGCTCTCCATAGGACACCGTGCACTCAAGAAGCCAGGATAATTCTGTGTGCTGATGAACTTGACTTTGGACGAACAAGGTACAGATATTAGGATCTAACCCAATCGCGATAAGAGTGGCCATAGTCTCTAGGGTCTTTGACCTTAATTGCTTTGGATCTTGCTGGACTGTGACCGCATGTAAATCAACGGCACAGTAAAAACTATCGTGTGCATGTTGGTCAGATGTCCATTGGCGTAATGCTCCAAGGTAGTTACCAAGGTGTATATCGCCGGTGGGCTGGATTCCCGAAAGCACTCGTGTCATGTGTGGAGAAGATACAGCAAAGAAGAATAAGAACCTTTAGTAAGAGCACCTACAAAAAATTAAAATTTTATTAATAACTGTGACCTATGGAGTTACACCAATGTCATTTGCTGGGCTATCGTGAAGTAATGGCCTATGAGGTGCATACCGAAGTTTATGACGGTCCTTTTGATCTGTTGCTGCATCTCATTTTGCAGGACCAAGTAGACATCTACGAAGTTTCATTAACCAGAATCGTAGATGCTTATTTAGCGGAGCTCGACAAGATAGTCGAACGGGTTAAAGAAGAGCGAGAGGCAACTGGTCAAATTGACTTAGAGATGGCGACAGAATTTTTGCTGATCGCTGCAACCTTAGTTGAGCTAAAGACTCGGCGCCTTTTGCCTGCGACAAATGATTTAGACCTTGACGAGGAATTAGGAATTTGGGAAGAACGTGACCTGCTGCTCGCTCGTCTAGTCGAATGTAAAACCTTCAAAAATGCAGCTGAAGTATTACGGCAACTGTCTACGGTAGCTTCGTTGTCATATGCGAGACGAGCCGGGCCCGATGAGCGTTTTTTCGCACTAGCCCCAGATCTTCTTGAAGGGATTGGCGCCGAGGATCTAAAAACTGCCTTTATCAGGGCTTTGACGCCGAAGCCGCGCCAATCAGTAGACCTGCACCATGTGGCACCGATCACCGCAAGCGTTACCGATGCGATGATCGAGATGATCGACGAGCTTCCCCGAGCCGGAACTATGAGCTTTAGGGGACTAACAGAGGGATTTGTCGACCGAATAGAGATAGTAGTTCGTTTCTTGGCGGTTCTGGAATTGTTCAAGCAAGGCTATTTAGAACTAGAACAAGATGACCATTTTGGTGATATTTCTATTCGTTGGATTGGGGAGCAGGACGACCTTCTGGTTTCCGTAAAAGCTGATGGTTACGATGGCTGAGCGCTCGGAACCTTTTTCGCATGATGAGGCTTTTAATGCGTTAGCAGCACAGGTAGAGTCCCAGCAGTCCTTGCCTAGTGACACTGAAAGTTTCGAGGATGTGCGAAACGGAGATCCTGAAATAGATCTTGTCGTTCCGTCGTCGGATGTAGGGGCTGCGTTAGAAGCGATTCTTATGGTGGCCGAGCAACCAGTAGAAGTAGGACTACTTGCACAGATATTGGAAATTTCGACAGAGACAGTTGTGTCGTTATGTAGCTATCTAGCCGATAGTTACGAAGATGAAGGCCGTGGGTTTACCATCGCAAGGATCGCGGGAGGGTATCGTTATCAAACGGTCGAGGCCCAGTCTCCATATGTGGAGCGATTTATTCTAGAAGGCCAAATGACTCGGTTGTCATCCGCAGCGCTTGAAACGCTTGCTATCGTCGCCTACAAGCAACCGATTTCGCGAGCTCAAATTTCTGCGATCCGTGGGGTTAACGTAGATGGCGTCGTGCGCACCCTTCAGCAGCGCGGTTACATAAACGAAGTCGCAAGAGATTCGGGACCTGGTAGTGCAGGGCTGTACGGAACAACCCCAAGTTTTTTGGAACGGCTAGGCCTGGATACCTTAGAAGAGTTGCCTAGCCTTGGGGAATTTGTGCCAGAGTCAGAAATATTTGAGACTCTTGAGCTAGCGCTTCGAAATACCTCGGAGGATGAGCCGGGGATAACGGAGTGACTGAAGAGGAATCGCCCGAACGACTCCAAAAAATTATGGCTAGGTTCGGAATCGCCAGCCGCAGAGCCAGCGAAGAAATGATTGAAGCAGGTCGAGTAAAAATAGGAGACCGCGTAGCCGTGCTCGGAAACCGTGTTAGCTCGACAGACGTTGTCCTTATCGACGAAGTCCCGCTGCTTAGAGATTCTTCGCTAGTTCATTATCTTCTAAATAAGCCAGTTGGAGTAATTTCGACTTCGAAAGATCCATCTGACAGGCCGACTGTAGTTGGTCTTGTTCCTAAAATCGAACGAGTTTTTCCTGTTGGGCGTCTCGATTCGGAAAGCGAAGGGCTTCTAATCATTACGAATGACGGAGACCTAACTCATCGACTTACACACCCATCATTTGGTGTACCAAAGGAGTACCTTGCTCACGTCGTAGGTGTCCCTGCGCCCGGCGCACTGAGAGCAATGCGAGAAGGAGTCGAGCTAGATGATGGTTTAACTTCGCCTGCGCAAGTATCGATGGTGCAAGAAGGGCTTCTTAAGATAGTCATTCATGAGGGTCGTAACAGGCAAGTCAGACGCATGTGTGAAAGTATCGGCCATCCGGTGCTGCGACTAGTCCGAACGCGAATAGGACCTATCAGTGACCCTAAGCTTAAATCTGGCGAATGGCGGTTACTTTCTCCCAAAGAGGTTAGATCTCTGTACTCCGCAACGGTACAGGACCATAGTGATAGTACGAAATAGATCAGCTAGCTTGGTGTCCTCTTCGGTACCATTCATGCTGGTGAAAAAACTTTCCTATAAAATGCTGAAAATGATTTATGACTGCTGAAATTAGACGTGCTCAGATTGTGGGAACAGGGCTAATCGGTGGTTCGATCGCAATGGCCCTGAAGTCACTTGGTTGGCACGTGACAGGTCGAGATAAGGTCGCCGAGAATGCGTCGAGGGCTTTGTCCCTGGGAGCTATTGACATAATCGGATCTGACTTATCTGCTGAATTCACTTTCGTAGCCGTTCCGGCGAGAGCGGTCGAGGAAGAAGTAAGACGAGCATTAGATGAGACAGTTGGGTTTGTAACAGACACGGGTAGCGTTAAAGCTTCCATAACTGCGGCTATAAGCGACCCAAGGTTTATTCCAGGACACCCGATGGCTGGATCAGAACAAGACGGAGTTAATGGTTCTGATCCTAATATTTTTGCTGGTGCTGTATGGGTTCTTACTCCCTCATCAGCGACTGAAGACAATGGACTCAGAGAACTTCAAACTCTTTTGGGAAGCATTGGCTCTGACGTCGTCACTATGGATGCA
>CAJQGN010000285.1 GCA_905477545.1 uncultured Acidimicrobiales bacterium
TTTACATAGACGAAAGCCCAAAGAGGAAGAAAAAATACAATAGGCAGAACCCAAACTGGAACCTTATTTCGAGTCTTGGCGGCGACGACAAAGGCTGGATCAACTGACGCTCCACCAACTGGTTCTAACTTCGCAGATTCTTTGGCTGCAGCGATAACATCTGCCGTTCCAGCTTCTGAGGTGGCTATAGCCCCTCCGCTTCCTGCAACGGCTGGCGCGGTCCCTCCAGATCCGTCATCGGATATCAGACCCAAAGCGACTCTGCGCTGTCTGGAACGTTCGAATAGGTAATCAGGAACTTCAGTCACGGTGTCCTCCGCGTGGGGGTTATTTGTAACCCGGCATCGCAGTCGTTGCTAGGAGAAAGATTAGGCGATTAGTAGGCCAGCGGTCCAAGTTTGCCAGAGAGTTTTTCCGTTTAGGGACAACTTTGTGTACTTCTTAAAAAAGTTTTGCGATTGGTTAGCCATAGAGACCATTTGAGTGGCACCATATAACCGGCACGCAAGTTTAGGATTCTTTCCTTTGAGCATGATAAATTCGAAGTAGTTGTCCCATGCCCTATTGCTTAAATGCCTGTAAAATTTATGAATTTTTGTAGTCTCTAGGCCATAGCCTGGAAAAGGATTGACGAGGAGGGCGTGTGGCCGCATTAGTAACATCGATCGTGATCACGGCGCTGATGATCGCTGGCGTTATTGAATACGGAAAACGTAGGCCGGTCGACCGTCAGACTTCGTGGGGCGAAGCCATGCTCGGCTCCGCATTCGTGTTCATGCTGCTTCTAATGGTTTTTGGTGTCGTCCCAGATCGTTGGGTTCGGTTAACTGACAACGAATGGGGCTGGTCTGTAGAAAAAATGCTTTTCACGGAAGGCCAGTTCATTGATGGAAACCCAATAACTTTCCCTCCAATGAGAATGGATCTCAAAAAAGTTTCTGACGTCGTCGTAGTTATCCAGCACATTGTCGCTCTGGTTGGACTGCCCTTACTATGGCTCTGGTGGCAAAAGCGTGACCAGAAAAAAGCAGTCGCTGAACCAGTTTCCGATTTCGGACGACCCTTAGTGAAGGGCAGCTGAAGTGGGAAAAACTGAGGCGAATCCACCAATGCCAAGATTTATTGATGACTATGTTTTACAAACAGTCGATGCTGACTATTTAGCTGCGGCTGTTAAACCAAAACAATTCATCAATATTGACCAGTCTGAATGCATTCAATGTGAAGGATGCGTCGATATTTGTCCCTGGAAATGTATATGGTTTCTTTCGACTGATGCCGTAGATGAAGCTGTTGGGGCAGATTTACCTGGGCTTGACCCTGCTGATAACGCAATATTTATAATTGATGATGACGTATGCACCCGATGTGCATTATGCGTCGACCGATGCCCTACTGGTGTAATTACCTTAGGAAAAATTAGTGATAACCCTCCCGCTTCTGGCGATGTCCACGGGCGAACTCATACCCACGGCTACTCCTACGGCATGCGACTCTGAGGAAATTGTAGATAAATCATGGCGAACTCGATTGAAAAACGAAAGCAAACACTGCCCGAAAAGCTCCAACAAGGGACTGGGGCAGCGACCGACTGGATGCAAGGTAGCCAGTTTTGGACCTCAGTATTCCGTCCAGGTTCCATATTTCGGAAGGGTTATACAGATAGCCCAAGAAACCGAAGCTATGTGATCATGAACAGCGTGCTCTATCACCTACACCCGGTGAAAGTTAAACGACATGCTGTCAAAGTGAGTTACACACTTTGTCTGGGAGGTCTGAGCTTCTTCCTGTTCATTCTGCTAACAATTACGGGCATTTTCTTAATGTTCTTTTATCGCCCCACAGCAGCTGCAGCGTGGAGCGATATCGAGAGTCTCCATACACAGGTTTCGTTCGGTTTACTTGTAAGGAACATGCATAGATGGGCTGCCCATCTAATGGTCATATCAGTATTTTTGCATATGGCTCGAGTTTTTTATCATGGCGCATATAAAGCCCCTCGAGAATTTAACTGGATTATTGGCGTAGTGCTTTTGAAGCTAACTCTTTTGCTTTCTTTCACTGGCTACTTGTTGCCATGGGACCAATTATCACTATGGGCTGTCACCGTGGGAACCAACATGATGGGATTCACCCCTGTATTCGGTGATCAAGTAAGATTTGTCTTATTGGGTGGCAAACAAATTGGAGCTGAAACTCTCCTGCGTTGGTACGTATTACATGTACTTATGCTTCCGTTTGTCCTTGTCATCTTTCTAGCTATCCACTTTTGGAGAGTCCGGAAAGACGGCGGAATCTCCGGACCTTTATAGGTATAGGCCGAGGAGCAAAACGTATATATGACTGAAATTCCAGCACATCTTCTTAAACGAAGCCAAGCAGCTAAATCAGCGGCTGATGGTGGCGCAGGCGCTCCTGCGGCGGTATCGGTGTCAGACGATGATGGGCAGACCATTCCTCGTTCTCTTTTAGAACAAAGTCAACAAAGCGGTGCATCCGCTCCAGCCGCTTCTGGAGGTGTCGCGACTATGGCCCCGCCTTTGATGGCTGGACCGAGCGGGAACACACACCGCCTCCTGACGGTTGTAAAATCTGGCTCAATTCAAGATGTAAAAGCCTCTCCAGGTGACAAGGTTCACGTTTGGCCGCATCTCTTAGCAGCAGAATTCACAGCAGCTTTGTTTATTACGGCCTTCACGCTAGTTTTTTCGTTATTTATCAACGCACCGTTGTTGGAACTTGCTAATCACAATGCAACTCCTAACCCATCCAAAGCACCATGGTATTTCCTCGGTTTGCAAGAACTACTAACAATGTTTGATCCAATGATCGCAGGTGTCACAATCCCTGGAGTCGTGTTGGTCTTGTTGGGCTTCGCTCCGTATATAGATCGGAACCCATCCAATAGACCCGAAGATCGTAAGTTCGCTATTTCAATTCAAACTATTCACCTGATGTTTTGGGCAGTTCTTGTAATTATTGGCTCGTTCTTCCGAGGCCAAGGCTTTAACTTTACCTACCCGTGGGACACTGGTCTTCACGGCATATTCCATCTCTGAGAAAGGGCGCCATGTCAACTGGAACTATAATCGCTATAGCAATCCCCGTTCTCATTACCCTTGCTGCAGTTGTGGGGTTTGGTTCTTTGCGTAAAAAAGATGCGAAGGGTTTAGGTCATATGTCGCGGGAGACGCGAAATCGTGACGCCGGGGCTCTCAATCAAAATCTTTCAGGAAGTAACGAAGCTCGAGAACTAGAAAAATCAGTTGCTATGGAGCGAGTGAGCGCTGGTGTTGCTGTACCGCTTCCTAAAGTTCCTGAGGTATGGACCCCTCCAGATGCTGATGCAATAGGCGTGAGCCGACGCCAATTTCTGAATAGATCCTCGATCACGCTAATGACCTTGGGGCTTTCCGTTTTCGGCGCAGCGAACATCGCATTTCTTTGGCCTCGACCCACAGCAGGCTTTGGATCTAAGGTAAAAATAGGAACTATTGATTCGGTTAATACGGTAATTAATTCGTCATCGCCAGCTGTCAATTTTGCCTACTTTTCTGAGGCTCAAACCTACTTGCAGCCTTATCCTATGGATCAAGCAACTCAAGCTTCGGCTGAAGCTGTATACAAGGGTGCGACCCTCGCGGGGATAAAACAGGGATACGTGGCTCTATGGCAAAAATGTCCACATCTTGGCTGCAAAGTGCCCGTATGCGGAACATCTCAATGGTTCGAATGTCCCTGCCACGGCTCGCAATACAATCGTGTTGGTGAGAAAAAAGTAGGTCCCGCACCTCGCGGAATGGATCATTTCCCAGTTATCATTGATGGTCAAAATGTAATTATTGACACTGGAACTGTCTCGCTAGGGGCGGTTATTGGTACAGATACAACTGGACAAGGTCTAGAAGGACCTCATTGCGCGTGATTGATAATATTTGTTTTTCCGATCTCGCACCCACCTGGGCAGGAGTGAGTAACTAGTGATGTATGCGGCTACCACAGAACGATCAATTGCTATGGCCATATTGGCTATCGTGGTCGTTGGATGGGCAATTTATGTCTTCACCAATATCCGTCGTAGTAAAGACGAACTAGGTAGTGAAGTTGAGCTCGCTGCGAACAGAGGGTCGCTTGACAGCGATGAAAAGTTAGAAGGTTCGCGGCTTGAACGCGTTCAAGCTTTTGGTGTTCTTATGCTTTTAATTATTGCTCTTGTTCTGCCCATCTATTGGCTACGCGAAGGTGGCCGCCGAGACGGAGCAGAACGTGGCTTCTCTGAACGCGCGGCAAGAGCAGGGGAAGCCCTAGCAGAAGAACTCGAGTGTGTTGTTTGTCATGGAGCCGATATGGGCGGCGCTAATTACGCTCCGGTGGTCCTAGACATCGGTAATCAGTTCAGTGACCAGGAAAGCTACATTATTAAAACGTCATGGCGTGCACCAGCTATAAATAACGTGTTTACGCGCTTTGATACAGGTGCTGAAAAGCTGTCAGAAGTGGACGAAGTAAGAAAAATTCTTAACTACGGTCGTGGCGTGATGCCGGCTTGGGGCTTGCCCGGCGGCGGTCCGCTCACGTCCCAAGAGGTTGACCATATAATCGCTTGGCTGTGGCGTGAGCGACTACCTGTTGAGGAAGTAGCAGCAACAGCTCGCGCTGAAAAAGAGGCTCAAATGGCTGCGAACCCGAGTAAATCTGAAGGCCAAGTCCTCTTTGAAATACATTGCGCGAGGTGCCATACAC
>CAJQGN010000286.1 GCA_905477545.1 uncultured Acidimicrobiales bacterium
CTGAACCGGGGCCTTTCTGGCGCCAGGTGTGGGCACACGCAAATGGAATCGGAGATTTAGGAGACGTCGACGTACAAGATGATTTAGGCCCTGCGGCATCTTTTTTCCCACAAGGACAATTGAATTTCGCTGAGAACTACCTGCAGCGAACCGATGAAGAAATAGCAATCACTTACTTCGGAGAAAGTGCAGTCAAACGTTCACTTACATTCTCAGAGTTAAGGCTCTCTGTTGGCAGAGCTCAAAGAGCATTATTGGCAGAAGGAGTAACAGTTGGAGACCGGGTCGCGACAGTTTTACCAAACGGTCCGGAGGCAATAATTACTTTCTTAGCAGCAGCCAGTATCGGTGCTGTGTATTCCTCGACTAGCCCCGATTTCGGCGCTAACGGTATCATTGATCGTTTTAGCCAAATTGAACCAAAAGTTCTTATCGTTACTGACGTTTACTTTTATGGCGGCGTCAAACACGATATTACAGAAAAGGTTTTAGCTGTTACGGAAAGCATTCCTTCTATCGAGAAGGTGGTCGTTGCGCCCTATGATCCGGAAAAGGAAAGTGCCAGTTTAAGTTCCGAAATGACTCCATGGCGTGAATGGGTCGGTGACTCCAACCAGGAACCAGAATTTACTCGATTGCCGTTTAATCACCCGATTTATATTCTCTACTCATCAGGCACCACCGGAAAGCCTAAGTGCATCGTTCACCGCTCAGGCGGCATTCTTTTAAAACATTGGTCGGAGCTCTTACTTCATTGTGACCTGTCATTCGGTGACCGAATGTTTTATTTCACTACGACTGGTTGGATGATGTGGAACTGGCTGATAGCGGGGCTTTCGTGTGGTGTCTCTTTGATTCTTTATGATGGCTCGCCTTTCCATCCGACACCGGAACGACTTTTCGATATTGCTCAAGAGACGCAGCCCAATCTCTTCGGAGTAAGTGCCAAATACATTGAGGCTGTTATGAAGGAAGGGTTAACGCCAATACACACACATAATTTTGAGAGCATTGAAGTGCTGGCCTCCACGGGTTCACCCCTCGCTCCGGAAGGTTTTGAATATGTTTATGAGAACATCAAAGCAGATGTTCACTTGGCTTCATTTTCTGGCGGCACTGATATTTGTGGATGTTTCGTAACGGGCAACCCGCTACAAGCTGTTTACTCCGGCGAGATACAAAGTTCTTCGTTAGGTCTAGATATGCGGGTCTTTAACGACGATGGAACTTCTGCTACGCCAGGGAGTCGAGGAGAGCTAGTTTGCGCAAACCCTTTCCCGTCTATGCCCCTTCAGTTTTGGCAGGATCCAGAAGATCGTCTATATCGGTCCGCATATTTCGAGCGTTTTCCGAACGTTTGGCACCATGGCGATTTCGCAGAATGGACCGAATCTGGTGGCATGATTATTTCTGGGCGCTCAGATGCAACTTTAAACCCTGGTGGTATTCGCATCGGAACTGCGGAAATTTACAGACAGGTAGACGTAGTGGATGAAGTTTTAGAAAGCGTCGTCATTGGTCAAAACATTGGAGCTGATACTCGAGTGGTCCTGTTCGTGCGGCTCCGACCTGATCTAGTTCTTGACGATGAGTTACGACAACGAATCAAGCAGCAGATACGAATTGGTGCATCCCCTAGGCATGTTCCATCGGTCATAGCGCAGGTGCCTCTGATCCCTAGAACACGCAGTGGGAAACTAGTTGAGTTAGCTGTGAGAGAAACAGTTCACGGGAGGCCAGTTCACAACTTAGAAGCAATCGATCAGCCCGATGCTCTCCTAAATTTCCAGAATCACCCAGACGTAAAGATTACGTTTTGAAAGTTTTCTAGATTTGATTTCCTAAGGCCCTATTTAAATGGCAGCCTAGAGTCGTGAACGACAATCAGCCAACAAGCCCGCCAGACACTCTGAACGACATTGGCGTACTCAAACGACGAGAAATAGAAGCAAGGATCGTTGCGCCTTTGATAGATCGACTCGGCGAGGAGTTCGGCGAAGAGAAGGTCCAAGAAATAGCACGGGAAGTAGTTGTTTCAGTTGCCAAATCGCAAGGATCTGAACTCGCTAAAGCTCTTGGGGCAAACGATATTGGAGCCTTTGCTGATTCGCTCGAAAACTGGACAAAGGGTGGAGCACTCGAAATAGACGTAATTGAAGAAACTGAAAATGTTTTTGCGTTCAACGTTGTCCGCTGCCATTACGCAGAGATGTACACGGAACTAGGCATTCCTGAGCTTGGGGCTTTGTTCTCCTGCAATCGCGACGGAACTATGGTCGAAGGGTTCAATTCAGATATAAAATTTGAACGAACACAAACCATTATGAATGGTGCATCTCATTGCGATTTTCGATATTCGATTGAGCCTGAACCTATTCCAGTGCAGCTATCCAAAAAGGAGTGAGCGCTCCTCCTCAAGATCTTTCTCGTGGATTGCCAGCCGCCGGCTTCGCGATGGTCGGCTGGGCCGCATCCGGTGTCATTGCGAAGGGTATAGATGAGCTAGGCCCGCTTTCGGTTACTTTCTGGAGAATCTGGATTTATGCGATAATCGTCATAATTTTTCTCTATGTACGCGGAACGCCACTCAGGTTAAGTTCATTTAAATTTTCTTGGATGGGTGGAGTTGCGCTCGGCGCTGACATCATGCTTTTTTTCACCGCTTTGAGGATGACTACCGTCGCCAACGCCACAGTAATTGGCTCCTGCCAGCCTGTAATAATGCTTTTAATCGCTGGCAGGCTTTTCGGAGAACGTCCGAAGCGTCGCGATTGGGGCTTGGCGATTGTCGCCCTGGTTGGAGTAGCAGTAGTCCTCTTTGGTTCATCGGGTCTTCCAGAGTGGAGCCCGAAAGGTGATCTTCTCTCGATCGCTACGGTAATAGCTTGGACAAGTTACTTTGTTTTTTCGAAACGAAGTTCAAAACACATAGATTCGTCCCAATACACAGGCGCAAGCGCTCTGGTGTGTGCTCTTTTCGCCACGCCTTTCGCTCTTTTTTCTGGGCAGCTTTTCGTTATGCCTTCTGCCAACGCTTGGACCTGGCTTGTGGTCTTGGCGATTGGTCCTGGGTTCGCTTCTCACATGCTGATGAACTGGTCTTTGGGAAGAATTCCTGCTTGGTTGGGGTCAACTTTGACTTTGGTAATACCCGTTACTTCGGGTTTACTTGCGTGGCTATTTCTCGGGGAGAACCTTGTTTTTTTACAATTCGTAGGGATGGCAATCGTTCTCGGCGCCTTAGCTTGTTTGGTTATGGGCCAATCTAATCGGGTTAGCAGGAACTAACTGTGCCGCGAGATTTGTGAACCGGTTTTATCTTCCTTTCCAAAGTGGGGTTCGCTTTTCTGCGAAAGCTTTCGGTCCTTCTTTGGCATCGTCACTTGCCATCATTTTCTGAACTGCTGGGTAGCTAAAGTAAAACGCTTCTTTCAGCGGAAGATCAAGGCCTCTAGTTGAAGCTTGCTTCGTAGCCTGGATTGATAATGGCGCTCCTAATAAAATGTCGTCGATTAGCTCATTGACGCTACTTTCTAGCTGTTCGAAAGGAACGACTCGATTCACTAAACCAATCTCTAAAGCTCGCTTTGCTGTAAGTGAATTCCCAGTTAACAGGTACTCCATCGCTAGTTTTAACGGAACTTGACGTGGAAGTCGATGAACTCCCCCGCCACCGGCGTATATACCTCGGCGGGGCTCAGGAAGCCCGAATAGAGCGTGGTCGGCCGCCACAACCAAATCGCATGCCATAGCAACTTCGAATCCGCCCCCTAACGCGACACCATTGACTTGTCCTATTAACGGTTTCGGGTAATCGAATCGTTCTATGAGCTTTGTCACCTGAGACATCGTTTCAGCGTCTTCAGCTTTTTCTTCATCAGATGAGTTTTGAATTTTTGACAAATATTTTAGATCGCGGCCCGCGCAGAAGGCATTGCTACCGCTTCCAGTTATCACGACTATAGAGATGCTGTCGTCGTTAGCTGCGAAGTCAAGAAGGTCGCTCCATTCTTTATGTGCTGGAGTGTTTATCGCGTTTCGGACTTCGGGCCTATTAATAGTGATTCGAGCTACTTCTGGTCGAATTTCTTCATATAGAAAATACTGAGGCGTCCAAGGTAAAGATTGCATACCTATTTCCTAACACACCCCGACTTGGCTATCTCCGCTCTGCACCAAACCAAGCATTGATGCAATGACCTGTCTGCCTTTGGTGCAGCCATTCGCCGTGACTTGTTTAATTACTGAAATAAGGTAACGCTAAAGATTCTGACGCCCTATTTGAAAAATTTGTTAACGCCGGTCTTTACACACCTAGCTGATTACAAATTCGACAATGACACCTTGCAGACATCGGAGATGCTGAAACCGTTATTTAAAAAGCGACATCAAGCCAACGAAATTTTATAACCACTTTCAGGCTTTTCTTGACTTTTTCGACGGATTAGAGCCATGACATGATGAACTGTCCATCATGGACACTGAACAAACTCGATCACTGATCGCTCGGTATTATAAAGCCTTAACTACTGGAGATTTACAGACAGTCAAGGACTGCTTAGCAGAAGACGTTGTGTGGCAGTTACCTCAAAGCGTCACCACGGTTCCATCAGATGACAACCGTCGAGTCTTTGGTGAAGAGGTTGCGGCTGAGCTAGGCGGCCGGACCGTTAAAAAGAACTTTGATCTATCTAAACCATTTAACCTTGAGATTCGCAACATCGTTGTCGACGGTGGAATGGCCGTGGTGCAACAGCGATTAATTGCCACAGCTAAAGCAACCGGAAGCGACTACGACAATCAATATTGTTGGGTCTACACCTGCGAAAATGACAAAATAGTCCGCATGGAGGAATACGCCGACACGCTCTACGCAGCGCGTTCTATGGGCCAAGACCTTAAGGGCGAGCAATGATTGAACAAAATTTGGACCTCGCTACTGGCAACGGAACTATGTCTACGTTCGTTACGCACCCTGAGACAGGTGGTCCATTCCCTGTGGTTCTATTTTTGATGGATGCTCCTGGTAAGCGAGAGGAACTCCATGATATGGCTCGGCGCATTAGCGCTAACGGATATTATGTGATGCTCCCAAACTTGTATTACCGCGACACAGCGTCTTTTACTGTTCATCGTGAGGATCCAGCTAGCGCTCAATACATGTATGAGCTCATGGGGAATCTGACTAACAGAATGGTCGCCGAAGATGTCGGGGACCTGATTAGATACGCGGAAGCGACCGAGGCTGCAGACGCCTCAGCGGTTGGTGTAACCGGTTATTGCATGAGTGGGCCTTTTGCTTTGTGGGTTGCCGCAGAGTTCCCAAATACGATAAAAGCGGCAGCAACGATTCATGGGGTTCGCCTAGCAGTTGATGGAGAAGATTCGCCTCATTCTCGTGCTTCTGAAATCTCTGCTGAAGTATTGGTTATGGCTGCTGAGAGAGATCATTATGTGGACAAACCGCACTTTGATCGACTCGTCGATGCGTTAGATACAGCCGGTGTACAACACACTTCTGAGTGGGTCATGGACGTTGACCACGGTTTCGTCTTCCCGCAGAGACCATTGTTCAATAAGTCGGCTGCTGAAAGACACTGGGAGTTACTTTCTTCGTTATTTAGCCGCACTTTAAGGAACAGTTAAATGTCAAAAATTATTCGGTCTGAATGCTCAAAAGTTGCTCTTCCGGATCCACCTGAAGTAGTTAACGCGAACCCGATTCATGATGAGAAAGCTGGCGGTTATGGATATGCCGGGCCGATTGTTGCAGGTATTCATACTTACGGTTGGATGGTGCCTGCGATTCTAGATGCCGCAGGCGATTCTTGGCTTTCACATGGTTGGGCGGACATCAAATTTCCCAGACCGGTGTTTACTGGTGATGAGCTTCATACTGAAGTCATTCCTGACCCTTCAGACTCAGGCGTAGGAATTATCACGCAACGCGCCGTTAGCGACAACCGAATCACTATCGAAGGCACTATCGGTCTAGGTGATGGCCCCTGGAGGTCAGACTTTGTATTACCGACTTCTCGGAACCCAGTAGCTCCTGCAACCAAACCAACGTTCACCGGCCCCGACCAGATCCCAACCGATACCGACTACCCAGCGATGTCAGTACCTATTGGGTTGGAAGAACACAACGAATGGATGACTTCCAGAATTGTTGATGATGACTTGCGATGGCAGTCAGATGACCCGTCTGTCGTTCCTCTTGTCCATCCTTCATGGGCGCCAGGCCAGATGACGCCCTTAATCCGACACAGCTACAGGTTTCCTGCTGGCATTCATGCTTCTGGACGGATTCAGCATTTATCGGCGCACAGGGCCGGCGGTTCAGTAACAGTTGCTGGACGATGGAGAGGCGTCGAGCTGCGGAAAGGGAAACATTGGTCCACGACCGACGCTGTTTTTATTG
>CAJQGN010000287.1 GCA_905477545.1 uncultured Acidimicrobiales bacterium
TGACGGTGGACTTGGGGAGGCAAAACAAGAAGTTGCTGAAGTTCGGGAAGAATCAGAAAGTGCGTCGAAGAGTGAAACAGCTTCGCCAGCGACCACCACTGTGCCTCCGACGCCAACGACTACAACTACGCTTCCTACGCTAAAAGCAACGACGCTTCCTGCGCTAAAAGCAAAAATAGGTCAGACAAGCAGAATGTCGAAAGACATTAGGGGTGAAGCCCCCGACTCAGTGCCTCCATCAAACTTTGGATGTGAGATCATGGCCGGCTTCGCCGAAAATAATCTCAAGACCCTCGACCAAGGCGTTTACGAGGACTTCCTCGACGCGCAGGGTCTCCTGTTCTACGGCGGCCTTCGCGATCAACTCGAGAACCTGAGCGAGTACGAAGTTCGCGATACCCTTACACTCCTCGACGACTACGGCCACCTGGAGCGCCTCGACCTAGTTGAACTCAACGACGTCATGAACCAATACGCCGGATTCTTTGATCGGTTCGCGTTCAGCAGTGGAGACATGGATGACCTGCTCGACCTCCTCGAACTCCACGATATGTTCATGCGCCTCGATAGCTTGGATCTCCTCAAAAGCCTCGACATCGACGACTCGTACCTCCTCGAACTCTGGTATGAAATTGACGAGCGCGACCTCTTAGAAGGCCGCGCTTTCGACGATAGCGAAGCCTTTAACGCAAGCGGAGCCCTTCGCCTTACCCTCGACCTTGTCTGGGAGGAGACCTTCTTCGATCGCGACCTCCGCGACTTCCTCGACCAAATGGACTATTTAGACGGCCGTGACCGCAGCGCCGTCCCCGACAACGGGGATCTCATCGGAATCCTCGATGAAGTAGACGACTGGGACCTCGTCGCATTCCTCGAATGGCGCGATATGGTCGATTACTACGACCTCAACCACTGGGTCGATATCGACCTCGAGGGACTCCACAGTCTCTTCAACGAGTGTCAATATATCTCTTCAATGAGTCTAAATATGAGGGAAAGCGACCTCTTAGAAGACTGACTTATTGACGTCGACGGGAGTTGACTATCCCAGGGTTGGCTGAAAGCACCCGCTACGTCTTTCAACTGTGGTGGAGCTTCGCAGAATGCTATAGGACTATGGCTTTCGTGCACACATGTTTGCGAGGCCTCATCGAGATAAGCGACCATGTAGGCGCAGACCTGGTTTGCGCAATGGGTGCGTACAGAGACATCGACTTAAGTAACTTGCAAATTATGGTTGAAACATTAGGTCACGATGGTTCTCTCGAATGACTGCTTTTGAAGGCCTTAAGAGAGTCGAGGTCTCACAGTTCACTGACTGAACTCTGGATGTTTCGATAGTTCAAAAATTACTTACATGGCTAAGAGATTGGGGTGACCGAGGGGAATTGAACCCCCGACCTCCTGTGCCACAGACAGGCGCTCTAACCAACTGAGCTACGATCACCAAGAAATCGCAAATTTTTCGCGACTCTGTCACATCTTAGATCCAAAGCTCGCCAAAACCGTAATAAAATGGCCGAAGCGTTAACTAGAGTTATAGCCGGACAGTTATTTTTAGAAACAAGGGAAACAAATATGTCAAGTGGACTGCCAAACCGCCAACCGCCAGTTGACTACATTCCGCGAATCACGGCTCAATATGCTGGACTTGGATATGGTGAGTACCGGTGGCTTGCGAGTGAGACTGAACCTGCCTGGACGCCCTTAACGAAACCCTTATCAAAATGTCGGCTTGGGTTTATAGCTACTGGCGGAATTTACGCTTCAGGACAAACTGCTTTTCATTTCAAAGATGACACTAGCTATCGAGCGATTCCTAACGATGTCGAAATATCAGAACTGCGCGCTACCCATTTCGCATATGACCTGACGGATGCCCGAAAAGACATAAATGTCGTTTTCCCTATCGAAGCCCTAAAAAGCATGGTTGAAGAAAAAAAAATAGCGGAACTGGGGCCGAACTCATACACCTTGATGGGCGGGATATACAGCACGCGACGTGTCGTTGAGGACCTTATTCCACCTCTTGTTCAGAGGGTCTTGGATGATGAACTAGATGTAGTTTTGTTAGTGCCAGTTTGACCAGTATGTCACCAGACCGTGAGTCTGATAGCACGAGCTATTGAAGAAGCAGGAATCCCGACTTTATCGATGTCCAGTGCCCGCGATATAACCCGCTCTGCCTGGCCTGCTCGGGCAACCTATCTTGATTTTCCGTTAGGTCATACGGCGGGTCGTCCCCAGATGCCGGAACTGAACCGTGAAATAATGCGCGATACTCTCTCAGCGTTTGAGACCTTAAGCGTTCCCGGTTCGATGAGCCACCTTTCTTATCGTTGGGATGAGAATGATCAATGGAAAGACAAAGTTTTCGCTCCTACTGAGAAACCAGTTGACTCAGATCAAAGCAAATCTGGAAATAATGGCTACGAAGACGATCGGGTAGCAAGACATGACACACCTCAATATCAAACTGAAGCAGACGAGTTAGCAGCCCTCAAGAGTCATAGCGACGAAGAATGCAAAATTTGCATAGGTATTGACTTTTGATGCAAGAAGAAACTTCTTCCGAAAACTTAAAAGCATCAACTGGAACAGCTTCTCCTGGTTCAGGGGGAGACTACGACCCTGAGTCCATAGCGATTAGAACAGCTGCCACGGTTTTGATCCTTGCTGACCGGCCAGATCTTCAAGTTTTAATGCTGAAACGGAATTCCCGGTCAGTCTTTGTTGGCGATATGTGGGTTTTCCCTGGTGGAGGCGTGGACCCTGGTGACGCTTCGCTTCAGGCAGATGCCGCTGTTCGAGGTCTAACCGATATTGAAGCAAGCTCGACATTAGATATCGAATCTGGAGGGATTGCTTTTTGGGTTGCCGCTCTCAGGGAAACTTTCGAGGAGGCGGGTCTTCTGCTTGCTCGCCCCAAAGGAAAAGCAGAGCTGATTGACCTCTCCTCAGCTCCAATAGAAGCGCGTTTTCAGGGCTATCGAGACCAAATAAATGCTGGATCACTTGACTTTGTCGAAGCCATGCGTACTGAAAACCTAGAACTTGATGGGACAGATGTTCACTACGTTGCGCGTTGGGTGACTCCTTTAGGACCTCCGCGCAGGTACGACACTCGATTTTTTGTCACCGCCATGCCTAACGGCCAAACCCCGCTTCATGACAATGATGAAGCAGTCCATGATGAATGGATAAGGCCATCAGACGCGTTGAAACGAAATGAAACAGACGAAATGCTGATGATGACACCGACTATTTCGATGCTTCAGAGACTTGCACGCTTCTCCAGCGTTAAAGAAGCGATGGCTAGTGCCGAGAAAGCTACTCAAGCAGATGATGAAGCAGTCCGCATAAGGTACGGAGTGGAGGGACCAAACCGGATTACCTGGCCAGAAGACCCCGACTACGAAGATTCTGATCCGAGAGCTGAAGATGGCACGGTTCGTTGGCCATCGCAGATCCGCTGACTATCGATCCGAGCCTCACTCTCAAACTACGGACTCGGTTAAAGTAGTCGTACGCTTGTAGTTCTCGAAAAAAAGAAGTTAAAGAAGATCCTTACATATCCAACAATTGTCAGTGTTAAAGATACTTTGGATCGCTAACGATTCGTGAGAAGAGAATGAGGAAACTATGGATGCCTATAAGGCTGTAATAGGTAAAAAAGATAGCCGTGAATACACGAACGAATCGGTACCTGAGCAGTCGTTAAAAAAGGTGCTCAATTCGGTTCGAATGGCGGGCAGCGGGAAAAACCGGCAAGCTGGCCGAGTAGTTGTAGTAACCGACGAATCAAGAAAAAAAATGCTCGGCGCAGCCGGCGATTACAGCGACTGGATACACAACGCGCCCATTGTGCTAGCGATGCTTATTTCTGAGGATGCAGGCCTGCGGCCTGGTTTTGATGTCGGCCGGATGGCCCAGAACGCAATGATCGTAGCGCATGCCGAAGGGCTCGCTAGCTGCCCTGTAACTATTGTCCGAAACGATGACGCCTTAGCGGCAATTGATGCGCCCACAGGGTGGATTGTGCATATGGCAGTGACGATAGGTATCGCAGCGAAGACCGAATCTGAGCGACGGTCTCATCCGCGAATTCCATTCGATGAGGCAGTTTTTTGGGGCTCATGGCCAAAGTAGGCAATTTCTGTCACATACGATCCTAGTATTGAAGATGTCGACACGGGCTTTAAGCGCGGTTGACTGAAATATGTACTGCCTCCCTGGCGCAAATGGATAGCGCAGCGGGCTTCTATCCCGACGGTTGCAGGTTCGAGTCCTGCGGGGGGCGCAACAAAAGATGACCGTTATGCTCGACTTGTCGGATACGTTTCAAGACTGTGAATAATAATCTTGACCACACAGGTGCCGTTACCGACAAAAAAGTTGACATCAAGAGGCTAGAGGCAGCGGTAAAAGAGATACTTATTTCAATTGGGGAGGACCCGGAACGTGATGGTTTACTTAACACCCCATCACGAGTGGCGAAAATGTACGCCGAAGTGTTTGCTGGACTTCGGGAAGATCCAGAACACCACCTTGAAGTTCAATTTGAAGCCGGACATGATGAGATGGTGATGGTCCGAGACATCTCATTTTACTCAATGTGTGAACACCACCTATTGCCGTTCGTTGGTCAAGCCCATGTGGCTTACGTGCCTGGTGAAGAAGGAAAAATTACGGGTCTTTCAAAGTTGGCGAGACTCGTCGAAGCTTATGCCCGGAGGCCTCAAGTGCAAGAACGGCTGACAGGTCAAGTAGCGGACAAGCTGATGAAAGTGCTGAATCCCAAAGGCGCTTTAGTGGTCATTGAAGCAGAGCATCAGTGTATGTCGATGCGTGGTGTGCAAAAACCTGGTTCGCTGACAATAACTTCAGCGGTACGTGGCTTGTTCCTATCTGACGCGACTCGCGCCGAAGCTCTTCAACTCATGAGCATGGGGCGTTGAGAGCGAAATAAATTGCTCTCTAAGCTCAATGAATGTCAGAGGTCCGCAGGTTTTAGATACTTAGCGGACGCTGATTGCGTGCAAATCGCTGCGACATAATCATTAACGTCTTCCAATATTCAAGACCCGGAACCAAATCTTCAAGAGAAATCTGCTCAACGATATCTTGTGCGTCAGGGCTCCCGGCGTGACGCACACCCCTAATCTCTATTGATTCAACCGTGCCGGCCAACAACTCCAAAAATTCATCAATTCGAGCATCAAACACTGCGTCTACTTCGGTTCGTTGAAGCACATAGTCAGCTAACGGCCGATCATCTCGAAGAAGGAAGACGCTAGTAATCTCTCGGTTTAGATGACCTTCTCCACTGTCGTCCACCAAGCGTCGCGTTCCTAGGGGCATCAAATTGTTGGCTGTCGCAGTGAAGCCTAACTCCTCTTCAAGTTCACGAATCCCTTCCGTAGGTTCCTCGCCGGCAGCTAAATGCCCTGCCGCGCTGATGTCGAAGAGCCGAGGAAATGCGGCTTTGAGATGGGACCTTCGCTGAAGAACAACGACTTCTTTGGAAGCTCGAATAGCTATTACCTGGCAGTGAAAAACTCGATGCCAATCTCCATCGAGGTGGACCGCGGCTCGAGATTTTGTGCCGATGATCCTTCCCATGTCATCAAGAACATCGAGCATCTCGGCTCTTGTCGCACCGTCGGCCATTGACTGGAACTTGCTTTACTGCTGAAGCAGTTTCGTGTAGCTATCAAGAAGTGGGAGGACAATATCCGAGTCTGATGGCGGAACCCAAAGGACTGCCCTTGAAACACCGGCTATCGCCAAGCTTTCAAGCACAGCCGGATCAGCAGGACTTCCGAATTGTCCGAACTCTAAAGTGTTTGGATCTCGTCCGGCTTCTTCTGCCGCATTTCGAAGTTCTCGTATCGGATCGACAAGATCATGTCGACCTGAGATAGGCATCCACCCATCACAAAATTCGATTATGTCTTTTATTGTTTTAGGGCCAGCGGCACCACCGAGAAGAACTTTTGGCCCGCCTTCCTGCACAGGTTTTGGCCAGGACCAGCTTGAAGTAAAATCAAAGTGTTCTCCGTGGAATTCGGCTTCCTCATTATTCCATAATTCTCGGCATGCAAGCATGCTCTCTCGAACGATAGAGCGACGTTCATTGTACTTAATACCGTGGTTGGCCATTTCTTCTTTGTTCCAGCCATAGCCGATACCCAAGATGAAACGACCCTGGGAAATCAAATCAAGCGAAGCACATTCTTTGGCAAGCCAAAGGGGATCACGTTGAGCGACAAGTGTGATGCCTGTGCCTAACATAATTTTTTCAGTGACCGCAGCTGCTGCACCTAACGCAACGAATTGGTCATGGGTACGCCAGTATTCTTCTGGAAGCGGTGGCGCACCTTCTCGGCCGCCCCAAGGAGTAATACGACTAGCAGGAATATGGCTGTGCTCAGGAAACCAGAGCGACTCGAACCCCCTCTCCTCAACGGCTTGAGCTAGCTCAACCGGTTGGATCGCCTTATCAGTTGGAAACATAGCAATGCCGATTTTCATTACGTAACTCCTTTGAGCGGATACTTCGATGCGCAACTTAGTAGATAAGGTATAGCCCCAGTTTGCATACTGTTAGACAAACTTAAACTGATTCGAAAGAGAAAAACTTTCAGTGTACGTCCTGTATGAGATCGAATCGAACGTTGCATCCTAAAAATAATGAGGTATGTGAAAACGGAATACTGCGTGACTATAGATAAAGCAAGTGAGAGAAATAGACTATTGGTCAAGGCGTGTCGGAACTTTTAACTGTTAATTCGACCAGACTTTCTCTCAGTCCTTTGAGGTTCCTGAGCATCGTGACAGACTAGTAACAACGATAGAACTGCCGACTAATCTATCTGGAGGCTGTAATGCGAATAGAACTAGAAATATCAAAATGCATTGGTAGCGGGTCATGCGAGATGCTCGCCCCCAATGTTTTTGAAGTTGGCAATGATGGTCTTGCCAAACTGCTAGACGCGAGTCCCGGTAGCGATATGGAATCAGAAGTTCGTGCAGCTGAAGAAAGCTGCCCGACCCAGGCAATCAAAGTAGAGCACTAGAGCAGCTTATTGATATATCGAGTGGGATCTGGCTGTAAATCTGTAACCTTGTCACACATTCGGGAAGTGGCGCAGCTTGGTAGCGCACCTGCTTTGGGAGCAGGGGGTCGAAGGTTCAAATCCTTTCTTCCCGACGTAATGAAAAGAGGATCTTTGGACTATTCCAACAGGTCCTCTTTTCTTTTGTCTGCCATGTGTTATCAATTTCGATTAAGTTCATTTCCGAAGAAAGAGACGTAAAAAATGGACAAAAAAACGACTCAGCTAAGACGCTACGAAGTTGAAAAAGGTCGACTAACTGAACTAGCTGATTGGTTTCCGACAATTGCTGCTGTTCGCGAGAAGTATGGATTCACCATCGAATTTGCTTATGCGGATGAAGAAAGTAGTGAGTTCATATGGGCAGTTAGTTATCCAGGAAACACAGACGATTTCGATAAAATATTGGCTGTATACAATGATTCACCTGAAAGAGCAGCAGCTTTCGCAGGTTTCGAGTCCCCGGTGAAAAACATGCACCTGTCGTTTGTCAACACGATTTGAAAAAGTCCTAACCGTTGAATCGGTGAAGTGTCCAGAGAAGTTTGAGAAATTAATGAGCTTAGTTCCGATGGCCGAATTATCCCGAATGGCGAGCACATTTAGACAAGTCCTGAGACTCATCAGTGAATTAGTCAGGCCAGCTGTATCGATAGTGAGAAGCTGACGCGGCTGCGTTTTGGCTAACAATTGCTTTCTTTTGGATATTAGGTTCTGTACTGTCGAGCTTTAGGTCTAAAAAGTTTTCATCTAATGAAGCGTGAGGAAAAATGTCACTAGAAATGACTACATCGTTGTCCTACTTGGCTTGGGCCAGTGCACTGTGCCTCATCCTTTGGCTTCCCTATGTGCTTGAGCGTATTATGAGGCAGGGTTTGATGACTGTCTTGCAGTACAAAGACACCGATGCTGAACCAGCAGTTTGGGCGCAACGGGCACACCGCGCACACTTAAACCTGGTCGAGAATTTAGCCCCTTTCGCAGCCCTAGTGCTGATCGCAAACGTAACTTCAACAAAAGTGGCAGGTTGTGCAGCTCTGTTCTTCTGGGCGCGAGTAGTTCAAGCAATTGTTCATATTGCTGGTATCGCATACGTGCGAACTGTGGCGTTCTTCGTTAGCTGGCTAGCTCTCATAATAATGTTCTTCTCTGTTATCTAAAGCCCGAATCGCAGAGGCGTTGTTGCGTCATCAACATGAAGCCATTTGATTCAATTTAGTTTTGCAAACAAGTCTGTGACTATTTTGTCGCTCCAGTTAATGGCTGTTTCAAGATCAGTCGAAATTATGGCGGTGTCTATCCACCTGTCAGCATTTATATCCCACGAATAAGTGCCATCGCTTATGGTTCCGGAACGCTGTGGCTCAATACCATTTCTGATTGGACTATAGGAAAAATTGTCATAAACCGTTGTGTTCATGTCGGCAACACAATGATGTTTCAGTACTTGCTCAAAGGCAGCCCGAGACATACGAACCGGATCTTGTGAAAGTAAATATGGTCGCAGAACATCGAATAAGCCATGAGGAGACAAAATGTTCACTGCTGCGTTCGATAGCAGCACAGCTGTTTCGTCTTGGCTAGAAGAATGACCCGCGATCAAGCTACCGAGTCCGCGACCGCTAGCTAACTTGGCAATGATTAATGCAGCCGGCCCACTTCCGGTAATTAACAGGGGAGTATCAATAAGCATTAATAATCAAAAAATAGCCAAAGGATTCACAGGGCTTCCAGTAACACCTTGAAATCGAATGGGCGCTAGAGCAAAATTAAATTCCCAACGCCCGAGTTCAACACACGTAGCCGCTAAATCTTCTAATTGGCAGTTGTCGATGAGCCATAAACCCATTGCAACAATTCCCACCATGTGAATCGGCATGCTTACCTGGCGGTAACCGGAAGGAGTCGGATCTTGCGCGACGTCTGAGCCGATCATCGAAACCTGACGTTCTTGCAGCCAAGGCAAACAAGCAGCCTGATATCCAGACCGAGGTTTGTTGGCGTTATAATTCCGCTTTTCTCTAATCCGGGCGCCTCCCTCCCCGGTGCGCACAAGCAGAACGTCCCCGGGTTCGACTTCGATACCCGCTGCATCTTCAGCTGCCTCGAGATCTTCAGGATAAATGTGCTGATCAGGAGCAAGAACATCAACGCCCTTCAGCCTCGGCATGTCGAGCAGAACACCCCGAGTCGTGATTCCGTCAGACACTGACAACACATCGTGTTGAAGAGCGCCCTGACGATCTGAAACGAGAGAAGCGGGCGCGCCACCGTACATTTTTCCGTCCCAAAACAAATGGGCTAGAGAGTCAAGGTGAGTCACATCGAGCCCATGGAACACCATCCCGATGAATTCTTGAGCGCCACCCGCTCGACCTCCATCAAATAAGCCCTTACGGCCCTCATCATCCAAACCTAAGCCAGTGGAAAGCATGTATCTCTGAGATTCCGCAGTAGCGCCAGGTTGACGACCAGTCCGAATATCCCAACTGCATGAAACTGATTTGCCCTCGCGAACTAATCCGGCAGCTGAAACTCGTTTCTCTGGCGTGAGATGATTGAGGGTTCCCAGCAGATCATTGTCACCCCAACGATCCCAATTGCAAAGTTCGTCCATCCATTGAAGGACCTTTTCTTCTGATGGTGCTATCGACATCTGGTTTCCCCTATTCAGATCTGTCTAGAAGGTTACTAGATCCGAAACAAGCGCTGTTGAGTAACTGAAATCGCCTAACCTAGAGTCAACGAGACTCAGGGGGGAACACATGCATGAGCTAGTAATTCGAAATGGATTAGTAGTAGACGGAACAGGAAGCAAAGCTAGAAAAGCTGATATAGCAATCGATAACGGTGTGATTACCAAGGTAGGAGCTATTGAGGCAGGCGGGGTCAAAGAAATTGATGCCATCGGAAAGCTCGTCACCCCGGGTTTTGTTGATATCCACACTCACTACGATGGTCAAGTCATATGGGATCCAGAAGTAACTCCTTCGTCTTGGCATGGAGTAACAACTATCGTTATGGGAAATTGTGGTGTCGGTTTCGCTCCGGTAAAGCCAGATAAACATCAATTTTTGATTAGCGTCATGGAAGGAGTCGAAGACATACCTGGCGCAGCTCTTGCCGAAGGTGTTTCATTCGATTGGGAAACATTCCCACAATACCTTGATGCAGTGGAGGCCATACCTCACACAATCGATATTGGCGCTCAAATGCCACATTCAGCGTTACGCGTTTATGTAATGGGTGACCGTGGAAGAGACCACGATGAGAATGCGACGGAATCGGAAATTGAGGAAATGCGACGCCTTACCGAAGAGGCCCTTGCGGCAGGTGCTCTCGGATTTACTACTTCTCGGACAATTAATCACAGGGATCGAGATGGAAATCAAATTCCTACATTAACCAGTGCCCCCACTGAGTTATGGGGAATCAGTCAAGCAATGGCAACGCGCAAATCTGGCCACATGGAAATAGTGTCCGACTTTCAAGACTTGGACAAAGAATTTGATATTTTTCGAGGCATGATCGATGGGGGAGGAGCCCCGCTCTCCGTCTTAGTCTCCCAAGACGATCGTGCCCCAGAAAGGTGGCGCGAGGTCCTTCAGCGGATTAAAGATGCCCGAGCAGAAGGTTATGACATAACCGCACAAATCGCAGCACGACCGATCACTTTGTTGCTCGGATTGCAGAGTTCAATGCACCCGTTCATAACCTGCCCTACATACAGAAACGAACTTGCCCAGCTTGATCTCGATGCTCGAGTTAGTCGCATGAGAGAGCCAGAAATTCGGGCGACTCTAATAAAAGAACATGCGAGCCGAACGCGAGGAATGTCCGGCATGATTGCACAAAGTTTCCACAAGATGTTCCCTTTAGGCGACCCCCCTGAATATGAGCCTATGCCCGAAGACAGCATCTTAGAAATGGCGAAAACGTCTCAACGCGAACCAGTCGAATTAGCTTACGATATGTTGCTTGAACGCGAAGGTCGCGAACTCATGCTGTTTCCACTAGCTAATTTCTCTGAAGGAAATCATGATGTCTTAAGAGAAATGAACTTGGCGGAGGGAACTCTCCCAGGGCTAAGCGATGGTGGCGCTCATTGTGGGGTAATCTGCGACGCGAGCTTCCCAACCTACATGCTTACCCATTGGGCGCGTGATCGTCGCAGGGGAGAGAAATTACCGCTTGAATATGTAGTGCAAAGACAAACCAGAGACACTGCTCGACAAGTAGGGCTCAATGATCGAGGTACCTTAGAACCAGGAATGTTGGGCGATGTCAACGTGATCGATTTTGAAGAACTTTCGCTGAGACCGCCAGAAATGGTTTACGACCTTCCGGCTGGCGGCAGACGACTAGTTCAACGGGCAACCGGCTATGTCGCAACGGTCAAGAAAGGCAAGATCATTTTCGCCGATGGTCAATCAACGGGCCACAGGCCGGGTGAACTTATCCGAGGACCCAAAGCTCAAAGAGGATCGGAATCATGAAAATCGGATACCTAGGCCTTAACCACATTGGATGTATACCGCCCGGGACGATGGCCAAAGAGCTAGAAGATCGTGGATACGACAGCTTTTGGGTCCCAGAGCATAGTCATCTTCCCGTATTGCGGGAGTCCCAATACCCTGGCGGCGAAGATTTACCTAGCGGCTACGCTCATATGATGGACCCGTTCGTCTCATTGGCGATGGCGTCAGAAGCTACGTCCACTATAAAACTTGCAACAGGCATATGTCTGGTTCTTGAGCATGAAGTATTAGATTTAGCAAACACGGTTGCGACTCTTGAT
>CAJQGN010000288.1 GCA_905477545.1 uncultured Acidimicrobiales bacterium
TGACTTTTTGCCCTTATTGAGACCTGCCCAAAATAGGCTTACCCCTTCTTTGGTTACTGGCCACCGCTGATAGTCAAGGCCACCTCCAATAGCATCAAATCGGATTACCTCGGCGCCTAGCTGCGCCAGCGTCATTCCTCCCAGAGGAGCAGCTACGAACGCCGATCCTTCGATGATTCTTAATCCGTCTAGAACTGGTGTCATTAGTACTCCCTAGTCACTCGAACAAGCTCAATCATGAAAGCACTGGCTAATAACTACTCAAGCTTATCATTTTTGAGTCATTTCAAGGAGCGAAAACAATCGGTGTCCATACCAGGATGTCACTCCCAGCGGCTCCTGTCTCGCCGACTACAGCAGCACGAACTTCGAATCGTAATAGTCGACTGCCATTCACTGATAATACTTCTTTGAGTTCATGCCTAAATTCAAGCAGATCACCTTCAAACGCTGGACCAATATGATCGCAACCATCCCAAGCAACAACTGCCGCTAAACCCGGCAGAACTCTGGTCAGGGATGCCTGGGCAAGGCCTTGTACATGGCCACCGTAGACAAGCCTTTTCCCGTAAATGCTTGCTAATCCGTCTCGGTGAACGAATGCTTGATTGAAAGTCATGCGAGCAAGAGAAGGCGCAAGGTCTACATGATCACGCATCGCGTCTAATCGGATTTCATTAAGTTCCCAAGTAGTGGTTGGAGAACTGCTCATATCCCAAGTTGGGGTAAGTGCAGCAAGATCTGCGAGGGGTGCCGGATCAGAAGGACCGGGAATTTGGGCTGAATGTCCAGGTGAGCCAGCCCTGCTAGCCACCAATGCGCATCTTTCGTACTGAGCAATTAAGCCATTGTCACCTGACGTTTCGATGCCTAACCAAACTTTTCCCCGATGTTGATCACCTTTTGGTTTTGAATCGGCCAGTCCCAAAACCGTGGTCGTTGTTTTAATAGTTTCACCCACTTCTACGGCTCTGAGAATTCGGACTGACCGGTAGTAAAGGTTGGCTATAGCTTTCCGAGTTGCATTTGTAGTTTGACCTATGGCGTACTGCATCACCAGGCCTGGATTTACGAGAGCACCCTGAGAGCTGGTCATTCGTTTGTAGGCATCGCTGTCTGCTGATGCTAAATGCTGGTCACCGGTGATCATCCGATATGCAACGTTGTCAGCTTCAGTCACAGTGACCGCTGGTAATGGTGGAATAGTCATTCCTTGGGTAAAATCGTCGTAATAGGGTCCGTCGTTGTCCACGATTGTTCTTTCTTTGCAGAATCTGATATTTAGAGGCTATTGAAAGTCTTCTTTAAAAAACGAAAGGATATGAAGCTAAGATTTTACTGTCAATTATCTGTGGGTGTGCTATCGATAAGTGCGCCCCTTTGAAATAGCTCTTCAATCCGAACTTTGTCAACTCCAAGTTCGTCGAACACTTCCACATTGTGTTCTCCTTGGAAAGGAGCAAGCCCGGGTCCAGGGAGTTCAGACTTGCTAAATTCCCAAGGTGGACTCGGGACTCGTGCTGTTCCCCCAGATCGATCGTCTATCTCGCGAATTGCGCCTCTGTGGTTAGCCCACTCTGATGTTGCGATCTCGGACACAGTTCTGATGACTCCGACAGCCAGTCCCGACTCGCTAACCTGTGCTTCTAATTCTTCGAGTGATCTGAAGGTAAGTATCCAAGCCCTGATTTCTTTATGGAGGTCGCTCCAATTATCACGTCGAAATTCTGCAGTGATGAAGCGAGGGTCGAGAAGCAGATCATTCCGGCGCATCATTGCGCAATATCGAATGAAAACGGCGGAGGATACGGGACTCGCAGCAATCGTTATTGATCGGCCATCTGGTAGCTCAAATACCGGGGATTCAGGTGCGCTTAGAGCTAGTGGCTCGCCTTCCACATCAATTCCAGATAGCTCGTAACTGACGCGATCGTTTACGTAAAGCATGGATGAAACCATCGAAACGTCTACATGTTGTCCTTCGCCTGTTTTGTTTCTATGAGCAATTGCCGCAAGGGTGGCTATGACGGCTTGAAGACCACTGTAAACATCGGCGTGATTGTATGCATCGTTTTCGATCCTCGTAAGAACCTCTCCGTAATGCCTTTTGATTATTTCTGTGAAACCAGATTCTGCTTGTACCGTCGGCGCGTATGCAGGTCTATTTTTCCAAGGGCCTGTTTGACCATAGCCGCTTATCGAAACATAGATTACAGAAGGATTGGTCAGCACAATATCTTGGTAACTGAATCCAAAACGATCAAGGGTCCCTGGACGAAAGTTCTCGACAATCACATCTGCATTTGAACAAAGTTGACCGAGTAAGTCTTGTATATCGTGATCGTTCAGATCCATGCTGATGGCTTTCTTCCCTGCATTTTGTTGAGCAAAATATAAGGACATGGGGCCAACGTGAGGTTGTCCGGATCTGCCTGTGTCACTTTCAGGCGGTTCTATTTTAATTACCTCAGCTCCTAGATCTCTTAAAGTTTTCGTGCAGTGTGGCCCGGCTAAAACCCGCGTGAAATCTACGACTTTAAGGCCTTCTAAAGGAGCAGTCATCGGCCCTCAAATATTGCTGTGCCTGGCCCAGATTCCGCATAGGCAAGTAAACCATTTTTGGCATCTTCAGAGTCCCAGATATCTTGAACAAGCCTATCTTGGATTAGATCAGCTGAACGAACCCCATCGCTTGCACAGACTGCGGCAAGTTTTTTAATCACTCGATGAGCGACTGTTGGACCTGAAGCTAACTGACGGGCCCATGACATCGATGCTGCAAGTAATTCTTCTTCCTCAACAACAACATTGATTACTCCCCAGCTTGCAAGAGTAGCTGGATCGTGCCGCCGACCAAACATTGCTATTTCCTTACCCCGAGCAGTTCCGCTGCGCTGCACGACTCTTTGCACTCCGCCAAGAAGCGGAGCTAAACCCAGAGAAGTTTCGACCAATCCAAGACTTGCTGACTTGGCAGCGATAATGAAATCACAAGCGAGCGCAAGTTCAAAACCGCCTCCAAGAGCAAGCCCGTGGACGGCTGCGATAGTCGGTAGACCAATTCCTTCGAGCCGGTCTAAGACCTCATCGGCCGCCATGTTGAGAGTATCTTCTGAACCGAACCCATCGACATCTGCGCCAGCGCTAAAGTGTTTCATTTCGCTTCGCAATAATATAGATCGTGCGCCTTGGGTTTCAGCAGTTTCAAAAGCAGTAATAAGCTCTTGAAGGAAATTACCGTTAATAAGATTATGTGGCGGTTTTGCCATGGTTACTACCGCCACGGAGCCATCAAGCTTAAGTTGAATATTCTCTGCCATTGATTGACAATAACTCGTCTTCTGATCGGACGTTGAAGTGAGTTGAAGTTATTAGGTAGAAAAATTTTACTTTAAGACAGTCAGACTAAGCGGATCGACTTGTAACTTTTCTATTGACAGTTGACATGGCATAGGATGCGGTTTCATTCATCCAACCTCAGCTGACGCAGTAATTGAGTTGAAAAAGTTAAGTAAATAGCACTTATCTAACGTTTACTTTACGAACTGAGGTTCGGGAGAATTTAAGACAAAACCCAGTTTAAACTCGTTACGCATCGCAGTTAAAACGTGAATGGCCCTCGAGCATAGAGATAGTAGCGTTGACAGCATTCCCGGTCGCTTTTGCTCTTCTTAAAATGGGTAATAATGAAAATTGTAAAGGCTTGCTGTACCACCCTTTTGTGAGACTATATATATGGTTCCAAGACTAAATATTTCGCTTTTCCCGATGGCAGAAGAAGTAAAGATACGGGGGCTTAAGGGTGTTTCGGAAGGGCGAGTAATCCTTGCGGCGGTCGCTGCGGTTCAGGAAAGCAAGACCTACCAGTTGACTCTTAAGGCTACGGAAGGTTAATAGTTACATAAAATATTTTTGTGTAACTAAAGTTAGTGCGCTGCTTTTTGTGCGCTTTCTTCGATAATTCTTAGTTGCTTGACAACCTAATCGTTGACTGTGAAGCGTATAGGATTTGAGATGGTCGGGCAGGCGGGATTTGAACCCACGACCTCTTCGTCCCGAACGAAGCGCGCTACCAACCTGCGCTACTGCCCGCGATCAACTCGTGAACCTCTGACGATACTGCTCCAGCATGTAATTAATGAAATCAAGGCGATGATGCGACTTCGATATCAGAGTCACTAGCTTCTTCTACCGGTGGTGCTCCGTCAGAAACTATTTTAGGTGCCTCAGATGCAGCAGACATTTTCTCCCCGGAAAGCAGTTTGACGGCGGCCATTTTTAATCGAAATGCATCAATTGGCTTTACAAGCCAGCCATCTGCTTTAGCTTGTTGAGCAAGATATAGGTCTGCTTCGCGATCCAACAAGATTAGGACAGGGACATAAGGCAAACGTCCGACTTCGGACTCCAGTCTGAGATCAAGACAAGTAGCTATTCCTCCCATATTCCCAATCTGTAAATCAAGAATTACTAGGTCAGGTTTAGACAGGGAGACAGCTGGCCGAACTTCCAATCCAGCGCGGAGGATTTTTAATTCTGTGCCGGGGTCGCTTAGAGCGGCACCCACCTCGTCAATTACCCAGTTAGCATCACTTGCCAGCAGCACTTTCGTCACGGTTATTTACACTAGCGCTAGATAAGCACCTGAGTGCATTGGGTAACCTATTCAGGATAGAGAAGTCATAAGATATAGGTCATTACTCGAGGTCTCTGTAGCCTGTGATAAACCAACAGGTGCTAATCCCTAGGAGCGAATAAGCGTAATGAGATTCTTAGTAGCGCTTGGTGTTATATTTTGTGCGCTTGTCCTTTCACCGGTTTTAGTGGAACCGTTAGATGCGGACGAGGCTGATTCTTCCTCTCGTAGGATCGTTGCAGTTATAGAAGTAAGTGGCTTAATCGACCCAATCGAAATTTCTTATATTGATTCACAACTTGAGCAAGCACGGTCGGAAGGCGTTTTAGCTATAGTTCTGCAAATCAACAGTCCTGGTTCAACAGTGAGTGAAACAAGATTAAAAAAACTGTTAGAGAATCTTGAAAATTCGACTATTCCTGTTGGAGTATGGATCGGGCAAAGTGGCGCCACCGCTCAAGGAGGATCTGCTCATATCGTTAGTGTCGCTGATTTTTCTGGAATAGCACCAGGTAGTAAAATAGGGCGATATAGCGAGGTAGAAAATTCGTTGTTTGTGACCGATGAATTGCGGAACCGACGATGGAAGGGAGAGGCAGCAGTTGATTTTGGTTTAGTAGATGTGGTTTCTCCTACTCTTGGAGAGTTTCTGTTAGCTCTGGAAGATGAAAAAATAATTTCAAAGATTTCAGTTGAGATAGAACGTGCTGATGGTTTGATTCAGCGCGGCATAGCCGATGATGTAAGCATCACGTTTAACAAGTTGTCTCTTATAGACCAGCTCTTTCATACTGTTGCGAGCCCTGCAGTGGCTTATTTATTGCTTCTCATAGGACTTTCATTAATTCTTTTGGACTTCTTTACTGGCGGAATCGGTGTTGCTGGTGGTGTTGGAGCCGTATCTTTAATGCTTAGCTCATATGGGTTAGGAGTACTTGATGTTCGAATATGGGCGTTGATCGCTCTGGTTGTCTCTATGTTCGGTTTTGCGGTTGATCTGCAAACTGGTGTTCCGAGGTTTTGGACTTTTGCTGGTTCCTTTCTCCTAGTTATTGGATCATTGTTTCTATTCGGGGTGCATACGACCAGCTGGGTTCCCTTAGTTTGTGGAATTGGGCTAACTGTTTTCTTTATTTTGTCCGGAATGCCAGCGTTAATAAGAACTCGTTATGGGACCAGCACGCTTGGCAGAGAATGGATGATTGGTGAGATGGGCGTGGCGGTAACAGACATAACTCCGGATGGAATTATACGATTCCGTGAAGCACAATGGAGAGCGCGCGTTAACAGGCTTACCCCTATAGAAAGCGGTGAAACAGCTCGAATCGTTGGGATTGAAGGAGTCATTTTAGAAGTGGAACCTGAGGAGGGCGCAGCAGTTGATTATAGAGAAATGCGAAAAACTGATGAGCCTTGATCCGACGGCTAAAAACGTTCGAAATGTATCTCACGTATGTGTTTTTCAAAAATTGAATCGTTTTTTGATTTTTAACTTGTAATAGTGTTTCAACTGCGTTTATTGTGCCTCTTGGGGAGAGGGGAACAGATAGATGGCAGCACTGGTAGACGACAGTTGGGAACATAAGGCCGCATGTCGAGGCCCGCAGGCAACAGTTTTTTTCCCACCACCGCACTTCGAACGAAAAAGTGAAAAATTAAAACGGGAAGCAAAAGCCCGAAATATTTGTTCCCAATGCTCCGTCGTTACTGACTGCTTAAACTATGCGTTAGAGATCAGAGAGCCTCATGGCATCTGGGGTGGCAAAAATGAAGTCGAACGTAGGCAAATGCTTCTACTTCTTGAGGTTGAAGCGTCTTAAGTGAGTAGTGCTAAAAATTAGGTAATCGTGGTCCGGGTAACCGTAGGTCGTCGCGACGACGTGTTATGCCTGTGCGATCAAAATGAGCGCAGAGCGGTAACGCAAACTTTCTTGTTGTTCCTAAAGCATCCCTAATTTCTGCAACGGTTACACCCTGAGGTTTCGAGGAAAAAAGCTTTGCAAGCAGTGTTGCAGCTAGATCAATGGCAGAAGCAGAAAAAAATATTCCCTCGCTTTGAATTACCAAACCTTTCTGAACCAGTTGGCGTAACTCATCTCGATGGAACTCGTCGGGAAGTTCAGGTGAAAAAACATTATTTTGAAGGTGAGAAATTATTGGATGATTATCTAAGACATTCGCTAACTCTGCTTGTCGCGCTCTTCCATCTGCAACATTGATTTCGGAAAGAGTAGGTAAAATTAAGCGTTGACGCTCATCTAGCTGGGCTATGTCTAGGCCTGTCGCCCCTGCCTTGTCTACAAGCTCAGAGACCGTTAAACGCAATTGCTCTATCGTCTCCGGAAGAGCTATCCAATTTCCAAGGATAGGGTCGTGTTTTTCTCCGGTAAGACGCTCGAGCTCGTCCGCTCTAACCCATTGTCTTTCACCGATGACTCGGTCTGTGCTTAAATCAGGGACTGATTCTGAAGCTTTTAGCTGAGGGTCAACGTCGAGAACAGTACCTCCGCCGACTGTTTCATCTCTACCAAACTCTCGAAGTATAAATCGATCTCCAGGTATCAGAGAAAGTTTGGAGGGTAAGAAGATACGGACATTTCCAGTCATCCCAGGAGCCAGTTCGTTGGGCCCGAGAACCCTCAACTTCACTGCCCATTCTCCGGATCCGATGTAGATGGCGTAAGCGCCTCTTCTAGAGATATCGTGTCCGAGATGTTTTAATACTGTTAGTTCAGCGTCTATTCGATTAGTTCGATGCCATTTTTCGTCGTTGATGAGAGCAACACCGCGAGATAGATGATGGTGATCGACACCGGCGAGGTTCAGGGCCACTCTATGTCCCGGGCCGATTTTGGTTCGCTTTTGGCCTTGAGTTTGTATCCCTCGTATTCTAGCTTTTAAATTCCCGGGTGAAAGAGTTAGCTCATCATCTACTCTTAGTTTCCCTCCCGTGAGCGTTCCGGTAACAATACTGCCTGCGCCAACTGCGGCAAATGCTCGATCAATCCATAGACGGGGACGCTTCACATCCGGTGCTGAAGGCGCTGTCTCAGTCATGTTGTCGATGGCCAAGAGAAGGCTATCCAAACCGTTTCTACTGATTGAATCGACACAAATAATAGGAGCTGCTTCGAGAAAAGTTCCTACTGTTCGTTCTTCTACATCCATTTTTGCTATTTCGATAGTCTCTTCGTCAGCTAACCCTGTTTGGGTTAAAACGATGATTCCATGTGTGATGCCCAAGAGTTCAAGAATCCTCAGGTGTTCCTCTGATTGGGGTTTCCAGCCTTCTGGGGTTGCAACTACAAATAGGCAAGCATCAACTGACCCAACTCCTGCAAGCATATTTTTTAGAAACCGGATGTGTCCGGGTACATCAATAAACGAAATTTGTCGTCCAGAAGGCAACTCAGTGAAGGCGAAGCCGAGATCGATAGTGAGACCTCTCTCTTTCTCTTCTCTTAAACGGTCGGGGTCAGTTCCAGTTAGTGCTCTAACTAAAGTTGATTTGCCATGATCAACGTGTCCAGCAGTAGCGATTATATGCATTTCTGCAGCGCCTGAGAAACAAGCGAGTCGTCTTCCTTTGAAATCGTTCGCATATCAATAATTGTTGTGTTTTCATTTACTCGAGCAATTATGGGAGGGTTCTGAGCGCGTAAATATGCAGCGTGATCGCCTTCAAGCATTACACCGAAAGAAGGAATCTTAGCTCCAGGGAGAGCTCCCCCTCCAGCAACAGCATTTGTAGCCAGCACTGTGCCAACTTCGAGAGCCTTGGCTCGGTCTTTCAGTTCATCTAGCGGAGCTTGGACCATTTTCCAAAATGGAATAGCGTCGCCATCGCGACGAAGATAGGCGATAGCAGTTTCTTGCAGGGCGGACAGAATTAGGCCTCCCGCTCTGAAAGCGCGCATTAAAGGGTGTCTGGAGCAAGCTGCAATAAGGTCGGAACGTCCCGCAATAATTCCTGCCTGTGGGCCGCCGAGGAGTTTGTCGCAAGAAAACATAACCAAATCTGCACCGGCTTGGAGTGTTTGCTTAGCTCCTGGCTCCTCTTTGAGCCAACTAGGTTTACCATCTCTAAGCCAAGAGCAGGCTTCATCTAGTAACCCCGATCCTAAATCCACAACCAATGGGAGGTCAATCGTGGTGAGTTGCTGAACCGAAGTTTCTTCAGTGAAACCGGTAATGCGGTAATTTGCGGGGTGAACCTTAAGGAGTAACGCAGCGTCGTGACTTTCCTTCGCAGATACGTAGTCTTGCAGGCGAGTTCGGTTCGTCGTTCCAACTTCAATCAGTCGAGCGCCTGACTGGCTAATTATTTCCGGCACTCGAAACCCTCCGCCGATTTCAACGAGTTCTCCGCGAGAAACGGCAACTCCTTTATCAGTGGCTAATGCTGCTAGAACTAAAGTGACCGCAGCTGCACAGTTGTTTACGACGATTGCTGCCTCTGCTCCAATTAACTTAGCAATGAGTTTCCCGGCGTGTTCTGAACGCGATCCTCGTTTGCCTGTCATGAGATCGAACTCAAGGTTTGTTGCTCGCGGTGATTGCGAGTATCCAAATTGAGCTCGACCCAAGTTGGTGTGGAGAAGGACCCCGGTTGCGTTAATCGTCGGACCCAGAAGAGAACGATGTAGACGTTCGGCGTGCTGTCGAGCAGATTCTGGGTCACCGGATGCAATTGCCAAACGTGCCGCATCCACAAGGAGCGGCTGTGGCAAATCGATATCATTGATTGATCTGGCTAGAGCATCGACGGATGGAGGGTGCACATTCGTGAATGATAGAGCCGTAATAGCCTATTAGGCGATGAAATTTGAGTAAGAGATTACTGGGAGCCCGAAGAAGGTAAGATTCTATAAGTGTCTGTTTTATTTGTTTTGTTTATTTTGGTGCCGATAGCCGAGCTCTTTTTGATTATAAAAGTGGGCGCCTATCTGGGTATTTTCTCTACTCTAGCGATTCTCATTCTGGATAGTTTTATTGGCGCTTGGCTCGTTAAACGTCAAGGCTTGAGTCTTATTCGAAGAGCAAAAGTTCGAATGTCAGCAGGAGAAATGCCTGGGGACGAACTGGTTACAGGATTAGCAGTACTAGTTGCTGGCGCTTTGATGCTGACTCCGGGCTTTCTAACGGATGCTATTGGGATGGCTCTATTGATAAGCCCTATACGTTCAGTGCTGATAAAATTTGTCAAACAAAAATTCGAAGGAAGACTTGGTGGAACAATTAATATTCATGAGAATAGACCAACGTCACCAAATAATTTTGATAGCGGACTAAATCAATTTGATCAAACAGGTGACGAGTAGTGAGTGTTTCTGTGCCCTTTCCTGTTCGTAAAGCTGCCACAGTGATGCTGTTGAGAGACGGTGCTGAGGGTCTTGAAGTTTTTATGTTACGGCGTAATCCCAAGTCTGTTTTCGTGCCAGGACAGTTTGTTTTTCCTGGGGGGGCAGTCGATGTTTCCGATTCAAAAGAATCATCACTAGAGGATATTTGCGTTGGTCTAGATGATTCGAAAGCTTCTCGGCTTATGAGCATCGAGTCTGGTGGTCTGTCCTATTGGGTAGCGGCAATTCGCGAATGTTTCGAAGAAGCGGGAGTTCTACTTGCTAGACACGAGGGTGATGTCATGAGCTTCGACGAACCTGAGATTTACGAGAGGTTTGAGGCATATCGAAGTCAAGTTTATGATGGAAGTCTAAATCTCCGTGACATGTGTCGACAAGAAGGGTTGCATCTCGATCTAAATGACTTGCGGTATGTGAGTCATTGGATAACGCCTATAGGCCCCCCAAAGCGCTTCGACACACGCTTTTTTTTGGCACGTTCGCCTGAAGGGCAAGAACCTCTTCATGATGGTGGCGAAACTGTTGAAAGTTGCTGGATCACTCCGCAAGAGGCACAGAGACTGCATAGCGAGGGAAAGTTCGAAATGATCATGCCTACTGTTGCTAATTTAGAGCCACTATTGACTTGTTCAAGCGTGAACGACGCAATGGCTTGGGCTGAGTCGTTGAGTGAAATCCCCGCAATTTTGCCAGCCATTGGCATAACGGAGAATGGCACTGAGGTATACATGCCGGGCGAAGCAGGTTATGAAACAGCCTTGGCTAATCCTCCCGGCGAGGGGTCAACTCAGTAACTAGTGCGATAGCTATTTACGAGGATTTCCTACGGAGACTGAAACTTCACTTATAGTGTGCGCCGAGCAACTACTTAAGTCTAGAGGCGGAGCGATATCTGATACTAAGCGCTCGACTATTTGGTTGAAAGCTGTAGCCGCTGCACCGGTTTTGCTTGTAGATACAGGTGTTCCGTTGTCACCGCCTGCAGAAATGCTTGGTTCTAAGGGAATAGAACCAAGAAGCGGGACATCAATCTCGGCTGCTAAACGAACCCCGCCACCTTCACCGAAAACCGGCCACCTAGTGCCATCTGGCGTCACAAATGCAGACATATTTTCAATAACACCAAGAATTGGCATGTGGCTCCTTCGGGCCATGTCTGCGACTCTAACTGCAACTTTTTGGGCGCTTAATGCGGGAGTCGTTACAACTAGCATCTCTGCTTGTGGAAGAAGGCGTGCAAGGGCCATCTGTACATCACCAGTTCCGGGTGGCATATCAATCAACAGGTAATCGAGGTAACCCCATTGTACGTCGCGCAGAAACTGCTCAACCGCTTTTGCCAGCATTAAGCCTCGCCACATGAGGGCGGTCTCTTCGGTGTCGATCATTAATCCCGTGGAGACAACTTTAAGAAGACCGCTGCCTTCTGAGCGTTCTTCGGGAATAATTTTCGGGCGCGTTGAATCATTATCAATAATTTTTGCTTCGAGTCGAGCATCAAGCCCGAGCATCCGAGGAACGCTAAATCCCCAAATATCCGCGTCAAGTACACCTACTGTGAATCCTCTGTTAGCGAGAGAAGCAGCAATGTTTACGGTTACTGAGGACTTACCTACACCGCCCTTGCCGGAAGCGATAGATAGAACCCTTGTCGTGGGTTGTATTTCGGTTGGCGAAGCATTATCACGAGCATATTTTCGAGCACGTTCCATAACGCGCGCTTTTTCTTCAGCGTTTAATTCATCCCAATGAAGTTTTACTTTTTCGATGCCCGGCAGCGATTTAACACGGGTTTCACAGTCTCGTTTTATTGTCGCCCTAAGTGGGCACCCCGCGGTGGTTAAAGCAATCGTGATGTGAGCAGTGGACTTCTCTCGGTAAGCGGACCTGACCATGCCAAGATCAACGATGTTGTCATGAAGCTCAGGATCTATGACTCCGCGTAGGAGCCCGATGATTGCATCGTCGTCAACCCGAGTTCTGGTCATATCTTTTAGGTTAGCGGTGTTGTGGTGAACGTGAACCTTAAGAGCGTGTTCATGTGAAGTGAGGTGAAAGAGCGGTTACACTAGTGAAAGAAGAAATGGAGAACACCGATGATCACTCTCTCTGATGTAGCAGCTGTGAAGGTACAAGAACTTATTGAAGCAGAAGGTGATGCTAATTTGGCGTTGCGAGTCGCTGTTCGACCGGGCGGCTGTTCGGGTTTCAGCTATGAAATGTTTTTTGATAGCGAGACAGAAAGCGATGATCTGTTCCAGGCCTATGGTGACATTCGGGTAGTTTCTGACCCGATGAGTGCACAGCTTCTTGAAGGAGCTACCTTGGATTTCAAGGATGGTCTAATGGGATCTGGTTTTGCTATCGATAATCCGAATGCTCAACGAACTTGCGGTTGCGGTAGCTCGTTTAGCTAGATAGCGAGTGAAAATAACAATTTAATTTTATTAACGGACGACCCCTGTGGGTCGTCCATTAATATGCAAACTCACAAACGTTTCTATGAAATAATTAGAAGCTCTTTGAGTTCACGCCTATCCCAAATATGGTCAAGACGTTTTAATACTTTGCCGTCGCTATTAATCAAAAAAATAAATGGCTCGTAAATAACTCCCGTCGCTTTAATAACCGGAGCCAGTTCTCCAAGTTCAGCCGAATTAGGATTTGCATAAACTTCCGTATGTATTACGTCGATTTCTTTGTTAGAGATATCAATTTCCTCTATCAATATTTCTAGAACTGGACCGCACATCCAGGTAGTACCGCAGAAAGCTGGCGTACTTGCGATTAAAAGCGTTGGTCTGGGTCCGCTTAAAGAAGTATCCAGCGATATTTCATGAAATGGGCAAACTGGATTACGTGTGCATATTGGTGAAACACCAGCGTTGTCGTTATTGGTAGGGGTCTTAATAGATGGAAATAAGTCTCCAGGCCAAAAAATTTGACTTGAGTCTTTCGACTCTGGACTTGTGAAACCCACGTAATTGCCGTGGTCGGGGGTCTGAAAACGAAATTCATAAACCCCAGCTGCAGGAAATATTGTATTGACAGGGTAATAGGGCAGCGCTACTCCATCTATATGTCGAGCTGCTTCTGATATTTGAACTGTTTCCCCAGAAGGACTGATGACCTCTACTGATATTTTTTCTGGAGCTGAATCTCCTAAGTTGCCATCTTCGTTTCGAAATGACCAGACTGTGCGCTGTAGCCCAGCGTTTGCAACAACTGTTTGGTCAGAGAACCATTTTGTTGCAGCTCGACTGAATTGATTTTCTGAACGGGAGAATCCGCACCCAGCTGTGGCGATTGCCCCGGCTATCCCCGCTGCACTGATTGTCAGGAAACGGCGCCTACTTATCGAATCAGGCATCCAAATTGATTTCCTCACCATCGAAAATCTACTGCATGTGAGGGGGATTGAGACGGAACTTCGCTACTCATTAAAACTGAGTTAGTCTTTGGTCGAGAAAGATTTGCCTGACAGTGAAATATCTTGATAACTGATTCTGATGAGAATGAGTAACCAGAAAGCTCGAGTCAATACAACTTCGTACTATTAGAACAAATAGAGCCCACCCGAAATGAATATAAAAGGAACAAAACATTTATGTCGAAACCAATAGCTCACTATTCGTCGTCCTATCGTGCAGGGGATTTACTTTTCATATCGGGTCAACTCGGGGTTATAGATGGCGAATTAGTTGAGGGCGTTGAAGCTCAAACTGTTCAAGCGTTGGTCAATATGTCGGCTGTATTAACAGAGCATGGTGCGACTCTTGAAAACTTGGCTAAATGCACTGTGTTTATGACAGATATAGGTAATTTTTCGGCCATAAATTCTGCATATGCGAAAGCTTTTGGGGATCATCGTCCAGCGAGGTCGGCAATCGCGGTTAGGGCTCTTCCTTTAGGTGGCCTTGTAGAAATAGAAGGTTTTGCGCACTTGGGGCCGGCATAATTTACTTCTAAAATCAAGTATCTCCTAGGTTCAATTTCGTTTGAGTTTTTGCGATCGACTTAATTTGTGGAAGCTTAAACTTTGTTAAATAGTCGATATCATTCGTTCGGTGATCCAACCTTCGTCGATGCTAGGACGAAGTAAATTATCATGGTGAAGCGTGAGAGGAATTTAATTCTTGTGATGGCTGGTTGAAGCTTATAATTTGCTTTTACTGCGTTCGACAGTCCAAGCTTCGGTAGTTTATTATTCGGCCTGAGGTTTATATGAAAGTCTCCGTCAGCTCGAAAGCAAAATCTTTGATCTCTCGCCGAACTAAGGCGGTAGTTGTCGACTGGGTAGCTCCAACATCTGGTTGAAGCCCTCAAAAATCGCAAATGTCGGTCGACATTGCACGAAAGGGCAAAGATATTTCGGGATACATAATTCATGAGATTGACGACATTACGGTTTTAGTCGCCCCTTTTTTGGATAGTCAGTTTGGGGAATTGGCTTTGGTAGTGAAAGGTTTAACCGGTCGAAAAATTGTTGCGGTTTTCAACGCTAAGTCGGTTGAAATCAAATGAAAACTATTCTCATTAGCTTAGATGCCATATTGGATTAGAGCTAGATCATGATTTCGCTCAACGAATTCGGTATTATCAACGCTATGGCAGGTGGAATAATAATGGCGGCTTTGTTGTTGCTGAGCCCATTGATAATACCGATGAGCCTTGCGGCTCTGGCCGCGCTGATGGGCGGGATGCTAAACCGTGATGCTGAAGAGCGACACAAAGGAAGCAGCCTGGTGGAGACAAACTATTAGGAAATAATTGGTTGTCGATTTACAAGTGTTATTGCCAACGCGATTTACCGAATTTGTAACCAACACTGCGTACAGTTTGAATCAAATTAGCGTTCTCTTCGCCGAGTTTGGCTCTCAAACGTCGCACGTGAACATCGACGGTTCTGGCTCCGCCATAGTATTCGTAGCCCCAAACCTGGTTAAGTAGGATTTCCCGTGTAAACACACGACCAGGAGCGACTGCTAAGAAACGTAGTAGTTCATATTCCATATATGTCAAATCGAGAGGTTGACCCTCGACCACAGCTTCATATGTTTCGAGGTTAATTAGTAACGGACCGTATTCAATGAGGTTGGAAGTGTTGCTATCTAATTCGCTGGTAAACAAGTGGGTTAGTCGTGCTTTTAGTTCGTGAGGATGAAAAGGGTCTAAACAAAAATCATCAAAAAGTTCGTCGTTCAGTTGCAGCTGATGAAGCTGATTTTCTCTAGTAAGAAGGATTACTGGTTCGATGGGAATATCTTTTCCGCGAAGTGACCGAACAATCGTCCATCCTCGTTCAGGGTCTTCTCCAAGTTGGATGATGGCGCCAGCCCAGCTCTCTTGAGGTTCTAAGTCAACAACATCATTTACAGTAACGATGCGTTTCCAAACGTAGCCACCTAGATCTAATAGTTGAGTTAATTCAGGAGAAGCCTCAGGGGTGTAGAGCGCTAAAGCTGGCATGAGGTAACTCCAATCACAAACTTGAATAGTAACGGTCAAGTTCAAAGGGTGTTACTTGAGTGTTATATTCGGCCCATTCAATACGTTTATTTCGTAGAAACCATCTAAATAAGTGTTCACCTAAGGTTTCTCGAACAAGTTCACTTTTTTCCATTTCGTCCAGTGCCTCGGACAGTGACTGTGGAAGCTGATCTTGATCTATAAGGCCGCCGTGTTCTGTGTAGCCGGTCATCGAAGGGGGAGCCTCTAGCGGCAATTCGTAACCCATCTCGATTCCTTTCATGCCGGCAGCGAGAATTACTGCGAATGCCAGATATGGGTTACAAGCGGGATCTGGTGCCCTGTACTCAATGCGCGTTGAGTCTCCTCGTGATCCTGTTCGAGGAGTCGGGACTCGGATCAAAGCCGCCCTATTTGATCTCGCCCAAGAAACGTTCACGGGGGCCTCATACCCGGTGATGAGACGTTTATAGCTATTAACCAGTTGATTAGTGATTGCTGTTATCTCACGCGCATGATGTAGAAGTCCTGCGACGAAATGTTTGGCCGTTTCAGATAACCCATCTGGACTATTTGGGTCATGAAAAGCATTTTTCCCATCTCGGAAAAGAGATAGGTGTGTATGCATGCCTGAGCCCTGTTCACCTGCCAAGGGTTTAGGCATAAAAGTTGCATGGACCCCGTGTTCCAGTGCTATTTCACGCACAATAAGACGAAAGGTCATGACGTTGTCAGCCATCATGAGAGCGTCTGTATAACGAAGATCAATTTCGTGCTGGGATGGAGCATCTTCGTGGAAAGAGTATTCAACTGAAATACCCATTGCTTCAAGACTTGAAAGTGTGTGTCTTCTTATATCGCTAGCAATATCTGCAGTAGTTAGATCGAAGTAGCTGCCCTTATCGAGCGGGATTGGGCTCCCGGCTCGGTTTTCTTCAAAAAGAAAGTATTCCATTTCGGGCGCAGCGAAGAATGTAAACCCTGCTACCTGGGCTTGTTCCATAACGCGCCTAAGAACATGACGAGAATCGCCATGGAAAGGAGTCCCATCGGCTCGTTGAATGTCGCAAAACATGCGCGCAGCATTTTCGTCATTATTACCCCAACGCATTAGTTCAAAGGTTGTTGGATCGGGCCTTGCTAGCATGTCTTCTTCTCTTATTCGCGAGAATCCATCTATCGATGATCCATCGAAAACCATTCCTTCCTCGAAAGCTGGCTCAAGCTCAGCTGGTGAGATAGCGAATGACTTTAGTTGACCTTGTACATCAGTAAACCAAAGACGAACTATGCGGATGCCTCTTTCTTCGACTCTTCGAAGCACATAATCTTGAGGTCTTTCCATGCAATTACTCAGTTCTCTTTGTTGTCTTGGCTGGTTCTGGTTTGTGCTTTGTAATTAATCTTACAAATAGATATGTTTAATTTCTTGCAGTCATTCTTGACTGTTAGCCGCCTAGATCTACCAAATCACACAATAAGTTCATATTCTGTTCACATAAGCACAATATGCTGGTAACTCAGCCTCTAGATAGTGCTTTTGGCCTCGGAGAAATGTGAGTCTTGTCGTTTACCCGATTCAAATTGTTAGATTTTGCTTTTGATACCCCTTACATTCATTCGAAAATATTCGAAAAATTTTAAAATTCAGGAGTAAAAAGTGGTTTACAGGGCGGAATACATATGGATTGACGGAACGGAACCAACTGCAGAGATTAGGTCTAAGACCAAAGTCCTCGCAGATGGTGATGACCCTGGAATTTGGGGTTTCGATGGATCAAGTACGAATCAGGCGACTGGCGACAATTCAGATGTTGTTCTTCAGCCTGTTTTTCAGTGTCCCGATCCGATTCGCGGTGGCAACAACATCTTGGTCTTGTGTGAAACATCGCTGACCTTAGATTTGTCACCCCACCCGACGAATACTCGCGCTGCGGCACGAGAAGCGTTGAAGAAATACGGGGATCAAGAACCATGGTTCGGACTCGAGCAGGAATACACAATGCTCGATCCAGTGACTGGTTGGCCAGCTGGCTTTCCTGCCGGTGGGTTTCCTGCACCACAAGGACCCTATTACTGTGGAGTTGGCGCCGTAAAAATTCGTGGACGCGAGATTGTTGAGTTACACACGGGCTGGTGTATTGATGCTGGTCTGGCGATATCAGGAACGAACGCTGAAGTTATGCCCGGTCAATGGGAATTTCAGATTGGTCCAGTTGACACTGTCACGGTTGGCGACCATCTTTGGATTGCGCGTTATCTTCTCTACCGTGCAGGAGAAGAGCATGGATTAGAGATCAGTATCGCAGCGAAGCCAATGAAGGGTGATTGGAATGGGGCCGGTATGCATACGAACTTCTCGACCAATGCCATGCGCGAGAGCTACGAGGCGGTAGAAAAGGCTGCACAGTCGATGGGTGCTCCTGGAAAACCTGAAGAGCACCTTTTGGGCTACGGAGCTGGGATAGAGGATCGCCTTACGGGTGCTCATGAGACACAGCGTTATGATCAGTTTAGTTATGGAGTTTCCGATAGAGGAGCTTCGGTCAGAATTCCTTGGCAAGTGGCACAAGATCAAAAAGGTTATATAGAAGACCGCCGCCCGAATGCGAATGCAGACCCTTATGTCGTAGCTACTTTGATGACGAATACTTGTTGTGAAGCGCTTGCTTAAAAAGTTATAGATATTTCGAAACTTAAAAAAATACTATGTTGGGAAATGGGACAGGGGCTTAGGTCCCTGTCCCATTTGTAAATTTTAGAGAAGACTTTTCTATTTCCGGTAACTGTTGTTGTTGTTGCTCTCCTAATCTGAATAGGGTGCGAAATATTCGGGTGGCGATGGCCCAACTCAATTTAAGAGTCGGTGACCTTACTGAGAACAAACAAAAAATTCTTGACGCTTACAAGACTGCAGTTGAGAATGAGGCAGATATAGCTGTTTTTAGTGAATTGACGATTACTGGTTATCCCCCTGAAGATCTTTTGCTAAAACCGAAGTTTGTAGAAGAAGCTTATAAATGTGTAAAACTATTAGCACTGCAGACAAAGCGAACTGTGGCAGTAGTTGGGTTTCCAGAATTTCATGATGGCGACCTCTACAACGCAGCGGCACTGTGCGCGCATGGTGAGATTTTAGAGATCTACCGAAAGCAATTTTTACCTAATTACTCTGTCTTCGATGAGGCCCGGTACTTCAAAGCTAGTAATGTATCGAGCGATTTATATGAGATAAATGGTGTTCTCGTAGCTTTGTCTATTTGTGAGGATCTATGGGTAGACGATGAACCAAATTCTTCAGTGATTCCAGTCGGCGCAGAATTGGGGGTAAGTCTTAACAGTTCGCCGTATGATTATAAGAAGCAAAAAAATCGTGAACGTGTTGTGAGTTCTAGAGCAGTTGAGTCGAAGATCCCCTTGGTTTACGTAAACCAAGTTGGCGGACAGGATGATTTAATTTTCGACGGTAGCTCGTTCGTAGTTGATGATCGTGGGAATACGACATGCCGATTACAAAAATTCGTTGAAGAAGTGGCGTTAGTCGATATCGAGATTACGCAAAAAGATGACAGGGACTCGTCGAGAAATTGTGCTGTTATCTCTTCTCAAGTTCAACGAACACTGGCTATAGAGCAACCAAAGGTATGTCGGAACTTGGATCGGTCTTCAGAATTGTGGAGTGCTCTTGTATTAGCTACGAGAGACTATGTGCAAAAAAACGCGTTTACGGATGTTGTCGTTGGATTGTCGGGAGGAATAGATTCTAGTTTGGTGGCAGCGATTGCTGTGGATGCAATCGGAAGCGATCGAGTTCACGGTGTTTCTATGCCATCTCGGTATTCCAGTGAGGGCTCGCGTAGCGATGCCTTAGAACTAGCGAATAACTTGGGAATTAGCTGTCAAACTATTGCTATTGAACCGACTCATCAGGCGTTTCTCGAAAGTCTTGCTCCGGCCTTTGAAGGAAAAGAACCCGATATAACAGAGGAAAATTTACAGAGTCGGATCCGAGGAGTTTTGATGATGGCGCTGTCAAATAAATTTGGGTGGTTAGTTTTAACTACTGGAAACAAAAGTGAGACAGCAGTGGGCTATTCAACCCTTTATGGAGATACTGCGGGCGGTTTTGCCGTTATTAAAGATTGCCCAAAACTTTTGGTGTATGAACTTTGCGAATGGAGAAATAACGAATCTGAAATACCCTGGATTCCCATATCTTCCATAACCAAACCCCCGTCTGCTGAGTTAAGACCTGATCAAACAGATGAGCAATCGCTGCCTAACTATGAACTATTAGATCCGCTACTTGAGGCGTACATCGAAGATGATTTAACTGCTTCTGAACTTGTTGCTGAAGGGTACGACCCAGAATTAGTGGCTCATATCACCAGACTCGTTGATCTAGCCGAGTACAAACGTCGCCAATCCCCCCTAGGCCCACGTATAACTCCGAAAGCGTTTGGAAAAGATAGGCGGTTGCCGATAACAAATTTGTACTGCTAGCGATTAAACTTTGATGCAAACGAACGACCGGTAAGTTCTCACTTAATTCAATCTAAAGCCTAGCGTTATGTGGACGTTTGGGGAAGGTAAATATGGCCGAAGTAAAACGTCCACGAGAGCCGTTCGCACCCTGGGACAGAAGGGTGCTACCGGGGCTCTTTGATGTCGAGGAGACTGCCCGTCGAGTAGGTAACTACAAGTGGGTGGAGACAAAATTATTTGAGACTTTAGGGGGCTGGATAGCTACTGTTCCTGAACTTGATGTGAAACTTCGGCTAGGAACTCATTGTTATCACCATGCCTGGCACGCAGAGTTATTTGATAAGCGACTTCCCGAACTTCGGGAAATGAATCCTGAGAGATTAACTATTCCTCCAAACGAAAAATTAGTAGAATTTATGGAAGCTATGAGTGAGCCAGAAGCCCCTGGCTTGACAATAGAAAAGCTCGTTGGAGCCTATCGAGTTCTTCTGCCCCATAAAATTGCGGCATACACATATCACCGAAATGGCACTAGCGAAGTGACCGATATGCCAACCATACGTATGCTCGATTTTGTTTTACAAGATGAAATGAATGACTGGCGTGAAGGTGAGATGTTGCTTAAATCAATCATCGAGACTGACGAAGAAATTGAACGTGCCACTGCCCACCAAGCTCGCTTAGAAAAATTGATGCTGGCTGCTGGTGGAATTGCAGGTAAAGGCTCTATAGGGAATGCTTACATAGATACTACGGAGGATAAATAATGCGTAAAATTTTTCCGGCTGAAGAATTAGCTCGTGACTCGCGTTTCGTTCGACAAAGCAACGAAGACCGAATAAATGATCCACGCGGAGCACGTGTGGGCGGAAGCACAGGAGAAAAATTAAGTAAATTGACGCCTAATCTTCCCAATGGTCCAGATCGGGCGCGAGCTTTAATGCATGGAATATTCGTCGGCGAAATCCAGGCATTAGAAGGTGCAGGGCGCACCTGTTACGATTTTGAAACTAACACTGATGTTCCGTTTGCCATGAAGCTAGATATGGCTCGCCAATGCTGGGATGAGGCACGACACTGCGAAATATCTGTTGCGTTAGCAGAACATATGGGAACAGAGATAGGGGAATTTGCGGAAAACACGCTTCTCTATCAGGCGGCCTGTAATCCAGACCCTGTTTTGCGATTAACAGGCGTGAATCGAGCCCTTGAAGGACTTGCCATAGATGTTTTCAACACGATGAAAGAGTTTGGCAGCATTGCAGGTGATCCGGTCCTCGAGTTTTGCGAAGATTGGATGCTGGCTGATGAAGTAACCCATGTCAAAATGGGATCTGATTGGTTGAGAGAACTCACTTTGAATGACAAAGAACGCCTAACGAAAGCACTCGAATTTCAAAAAGTAGTCGACCGTTTGTTTTCATTTAACGGATTTCGCGGTGAAGATGACGAAAACCCGATTCAGCTAACTCGAAGATTTCGGGAGTTAGCCGGCTTTTCTGATGAAGAAATCGACGATATAGCTCAAATGTCCCGTGAGGCGGCGGCGGAAATAGTTCATTAATGACTGAAATTCAGATTGAACCGAATTCCTTTGAAATGGTTTTTTTTGATGCTGAAAAAATTGTTAATTTAGCATCAGAGGTAGCTCAAATATTAGGGCTAGGCAATGAGCAAATTAAGTTGCGAATAGATGAAACGTCTTCAATGGGGCGAAGTAAAATAGAAAGCTACGAACCCATAATTTTAGCTGTCGATGGTGGAGCCTTCGAGAATACCCAACGCCCAAGGTATCTAGGAGAGACGCGCACATCTGAAACAATCGCTCGCTTGTTAATGAGGATAATTGATCGAAGATCTCCCGAATTCGCAAATGCTCCCGAAGATGATGTTTTAGATTTACCGTTGCGTGTTGCTTGGGATACCTACACGGCTGGGCGACTAAATCATATAGGACTGAGCACACAGATGAAGCGTCGACAGTACCAATTTAGGAATCGACATGGATTCTCAGACGCTGCAGACAAGGCTTTTACTTATCTTTGGGAATCGCCCAACAAGCTAGCCTGGGCTGACATCGAAAGAATTTCTGTAGATTGTCGTGCCACTTTAGTTTAAGAATTAAAGGTAAGTAACTGCTCTTCTATCCATGGGTAGGTTATAGCCAGACCGGCGGCCAAAGAATAGATTGGTTTGAAACCCGTCGACTCGATTACGTCATTCGAGAAATTCCGACTTTGGACCCCGACAGGACCACTTATCCATTGTGGCTCGATTTTTTTATCCGCTACATTTGCAACTATTTGAACCAGCTCTTGAACAGACACATATTCTCTCGTGCCGATGTTAGTTGGCTCTTCGATATCACTTTCCATAAGCTTACGTATCCCAGTTACCAGGTCATCTACAAATATAAAACTGCGTACAGCAGTACCGTCACCCCAGGCTTCAATATGACCATTGGTGCTTTCAGCGATTTTACGGCAGAGAGCTGCGGGGGCCTTCTCTCGCCCACCTAACCAGGTTCCCTCTGGCCCGTAACAGTTCTGGAAACGTGCAATACGGGTAGAAATACCAAATTCTCTGCCGTAGGCAAGAACTGCTCTTTCTGCGTATAGCTTCTCCCAGCCGTACTCATTGTCAGGATTAGCCGGGTAGGCATCTATCTCAGATAATTCACTTTCTCCGATTTGCATGTCACGATACACGCAGACTGAGCTAGCTAAGAAATACTTTTCGACCCCGTTACGTGCTGCTTGGTCGATGACGTTCAAATTGATAAGCATACTGTTTCTCATAATCTCAGTTTCAGCTGAATGTATGAAACCCATGCCGCCCATATCTGCTGCTAATTGGTAGACATGATCGAAGTCACCGCTTAGAGCCTCAGCAGCCTGATCTGTTTCCCGAAGATCTGCCAGCATAAATTCTTGCGCTTTGGATTTACTCCATTCTGGTTCTTTAAGGTCCACTCCCCGGACATAGAACCCTTCTTCAACCAGTTTGTTGACAAGGTGACTGCCGATAAACCCGCCGGCACCACAAACCAAGATTCGTTTAATCATTAGATCCTTCTAGGCTAAATCGTGGGCGCTGATACCCTCAAGTAGGTCGATTTCTGGTTGCTTAGTGAGTAAATCGGAACAATTTTTCGCCATTTCTACCATGACGTCAGAATCGAAATGGCGTCTAGCAGCTATCTCGGACTCCCATTTTTCGATAATAACAAATTTGTTTGATTCGGTGAATGATCCACAAAGGTCAACATTTTTACAACCAATTTCAGAACGTGTCATAACAACGTATTTAGACAAGATTGCTAGAAGCCCTTTCACATTATGAGTTGTAAAACTCAGATGGAGCAAAGTAGTTTCGATCGTTTCTTCGATTGTCATTGTGATAAATCACCTAGGTCTTTTCCAATAGTTAAGAAATTGAAATAGTTATAGCTTGACCAGACATCGGAAATGAACATCGCGACCGATAGCTTGTGAGACATAAGAAGCAATTTAAAATCTGGTCCTGAGTTTGAGGGGCGGACTAGTTACAAGTTTGATCGTAGCTGCGGGTGGCGGGGCTAAGACGCCGTTCTACCCATTGAGGGAGCGAGGTACAGGTGGCCAAAGATCGGGTCGAGCGTGACGAGGAAGATCTTGTCCGTCTGTATCTAACCGATATAGGTCAGTACCCATTACTGACAAAAGACGATGAAGTTCGTCTGGCGCAAGAAATTGAAATAGGTATCGAAGCCCGCGAGATACGAGAAGCTGGAGAGTTACCGGACGGCTCAGCTATTTCTGCAGCTAAAAAACGTGAGCTTCGTAAATCCGACAGAGCTGGTGAAGAAGCAGAGCGTACTTTTGTTCAATCAAATCTTCGTCTTGTTGTATCTATCGCTAAAAAATATCAGGCTTCCGGTCTGCCTCTTCTTGACCTGATTCAAGAGGGCAACTTAGGGTTAATGCATGCGGTCGAGAAATTTGATTGGCGAAAAGGATTTAAGTTTTCCACCTATGCAACATGGTGGATCAGACAAGCTATTACACGTGGCATAGCAAATACAGGTCGAACCATTCGGTTACCTGTTCATGCGGGAGATACGCTTGCTCGTTTGCAAAAAGCGAGATCAAGGCTAGAGCTTAAGTATGGCAGACCTGCGAGTTTGACTGAGCTTGCGCGTGAAGTTGAGATGCCAGAAGACAAAGTTACTGAAGCTCTCCGGTTTGCTGCTGAGCCGTTGTCCTTGTCAGAACCATTGAGGGAAGATGGCGATGCGGAATTAGGAGATGTGGTAGAAGACCGATCTGCCGATTCCCCTTTTGAGGTGGCTGCGACTGCATTGCTACCCGAGGAAATTAATCGGCTACTAGGCCCGTTAGATGAGCGTGAACGAGAAATATTAAAGCTACGCTTTGGCCTGGACCGCGGGGAGCCAAGAACCTTGGAAGAAGTTGGAGAACACTTTAACTTGACTCGTGAGCGTATTCGACAAATCGAAGCACGTGCGATGTCTAAACTTCGTCACCCGAGCTCAGACACTGGTGCGCGCGATCTTCTTACTGTCTAACCTTGCTCGAAGTTTAGATTAATTTTGGGTTTTGATCTCAATCGATTATTGGTTTAGGAGTCCGATAGCTTTCTCGCTGCTATTGCTACCAGTACACCGACCATCACCATAAGAAGTAATTTTTTCACTGTTTGCACTCTTTCTTTTTAGAGTTTTGCTATCCAAAGCAGTTGGCGGAGGTGGACGGGAATCGAACCCGCCGGACGGGGATCTCCCGTCCCACCCGCTTTGAAGGCGGGGGAGTCCACCAGGCGCTCGGACACCTCCATGAGTAACTATGTAACGATTCATAGTGGCTTGGGAAGCCCCAAGTCAATATTTTCTTTAATTTAAATTTTCGCTGCGGACGAGGTGATGAAAAAGCGAATGGTCAAGCAGTTGACGAATTTCGTGGTATTTATTTAATTTTTTCTTGCACTCTTGCTGTAAGTAGAGTTCAATAACAACGGTGTAATTACGATCACGTAATAGGATCGGAAGGGCGAACATCTAATGGCATTCGTAGGCGCGGTCAACGAGGAATCTGGCGAAAAAAGCTGGTGGGATTTTGCTAACTGTTTAGGTGTCGATCCTGATTTGTTCTTTCCGGAGCGTGGAGCGAGCACTAAAGAAGCGAAAGAAGTTTGTCGCGGTTGCATTGTTAAAGAAGATTGCCTTGAGTATGCGTTGAGCCACGGAGAAAAGTTTGGAATTTGGGGCGGGATGAGTGAACGAGAAAGACGTCGTTTGCGGCGTCAAAGAGCTTTAGCCCGTCGTGCAGCATCTGAGCATGCTGTGTAAAAGATCGGAACTTAGGCCAAGGAGATTTTAAACTTGAGCACGTACTGGTAATGTCACAGACGTGAACCTTGGCGGACCGGAACTCATTATTGTTTTGATTATCATTTTAGTTCTTTTCGGTGGAGCTAAATTACCTAAACTGGCTCGATCCCTGGGTCAGGCACAAAAAGAATTCAGGGATGGTGTCAAGGAAGCTGAAGAATTAAACGACGAATGATATTTGGGTTTTAGATCAACACACCCCGATAGACGAACCTTGAATCAGTAGCTTTTTACGAGCCTTTAGAATTCTTCGGCGCTGACGCTCTGAAGCTCCGCCCCAGACTCCGTGGCCAACACGATTACGAAGTGCATATTCTAAACACGGTATTTTCATGTCGCATGTTGAACATATGCTTTTAGCGACCTCTACACCTTTCCCATCACTAGGAAAAAAAAGTGATGGATCAAGATCTACGCATTTCCCATTAGCCATCCAATGATTGGTTGCTATCTCATGAGTCATTTTTACTCCGGTATTGATGAAAACATCTCGTTGCTGTAGAGAATGACTCCTGGGCAAGAGGTTTGGTTCCATAGTTTTTACTTTCTTGCACAAAATTAATTCGACAATAATGAGTTACGAAATATGTTCTTGAAGTGACCGGTCGCAACTGCAGATACAATGGTTTCGTCCCTGAGAAGGAGCACTGGTGACCAATATCGAAACTGAAGTAATATCCGCACCTGAGACCGGTGTTCGCGTTGTTTACCTAGGACCCGTTTCTCCGCATTGGGAAATTCAAGGGTTATTCGGGCAACAGAGCACTGTCGACGAATTCCGGAGACGAACAGTGGCTCGTTTGCAGTTGTTGCCGCCACACGATCCTCAGTTCCGACGTAACCGTGAACGAGTGAGTCGTGATGCTGAGCGGGAAAACGTGCATCTGGAATGGGATCTTGGCGTTCCCGAGTAGTAACTATTCGAATACGAGAGCCAGTTTTATAACTACATAGATTGTCGTGGCAACTCATTTTCATTCGTCTCAGGCACTCTGGTTTCTAACAAATTTTTTGTTAGTTAACTAAACATTGTTTCTGTCAGTCCCACCGGGACTCTAGGGTGAAGGTGTGACCGGTTCTGTGCCTGCTGATTTTGAGGAACGCCGCGACCCTGACTCCGGAATGCAGAACAGCAAAGCGGCGCGTCCACTTACGACTGGTTTTGCTCGTCTAGCTAGGGTTCACGTCTTGTCAGCGGCAGCTGATACTTGCACGACTATTGCCCTGGCAGGCTCACTTTTTTTTAATCTAGATCCCGCAGCGGCTCGGCCGAAAGTAGCTCTGTATTTACTTCTAACCATTGCGCCGTTTACGGTTATTGGGCCGTTGATTGGCCCGCTCATTGACCGGCTACATGGTGGGCGTCGCGCAATGGTCCTAGTCGCAAGTATCGGTAGAGCTTTGTTAGTAGTGTTGATGATTCGCCATCTCAACTCGCTTCTGTTATTTCCGGAAGCTTTTGGAATCTTAGTTTTAGGTAAGACCTACCACGTAGCTAAAAGCGCAATAGTGCCAGGCCTAGTTCGTGACAAAGCTGATTTAGTAGAAGCTAATTCAAAGCTAGTGCTGCTCAGCGGTGTGGGATCGGCTTTAGCGGTGGGCCCAGCGCTGCTACTCAGTCTTGCTGGCTCACAGTGGGTGCTTGGCTTCGCAATAGTAATTTTGATTTTATTGATAAGTGCAGCTACCAGATTACCAAAGTCCTCAGTTGCGGCCGAGCCGATCGAAGTAAGCGAACGCAACGACTTAAGGAGCTCCCGTATTATTTTAGCTGCTTCTGCAATGGCAGTACTGAGAGGCATGACGGGGTTCACACTTTTTCTCGTTGCATTTTGGTTACGCGGAGAAGGAGCAGCTACAGGTTGGTTTGGTGCAATGGTTGCTGCCAGTGCGGCGGGTTCTCTCATAGGCGCTCTTGCTGCTCCTATCTTGAGACGTTTTGTGCAGGAAGAATATCTTCTAGGTGCAGTTTTGACTGCAGCATCGGTAGTCGCTTTTATTGCAGCATTTCCGAGTGATCGAACAGCTGTTGTGTTCTATAGTTTAATGATCGGGTTTGCTGCGGGCTTAGGAAAACTATCGTTCGATGCGATAGTGCAAAGAGATGCACCGACTGCGAATCAGGGAAGATCGTTTGCTCAATTTGAAACCCGATTCCAATTAACATGGGTGATCGGCGGGTTAATCCCTGTAATTACTTCCAACGAAGT
>CAJQGN010000289.1 GCA_905477545.1 uncultured Acidimicrobiales bacterium
CGAGGCCTACCAATCTTTCAACTGAAATAGGCCACTCGGTTGTTGCCCCTTGCTCTAGATAGGCCAGACGTCGTGCACGTTCGTGCGGTGTATGCCTGGTAATTGATTTCTCATCTAGCAGTATCGTCCCACGGTCGGGCATAATCAAATTTGATAAAGTTCGAAGCAGGGTTGTCTTGCCTGATGCATTGGGCCCGAGTAATCCGACCAGTTCTCCAGACTTTAGGTCGAGCGATATACCATTGAGTAAAGTTCGATCTCCAAGTCGTACATATAAATTATTTGCAACGAGGTGTCTCATATTGTTCCCCGACGCAGTTTTAAAAGTAAGAACAAGAAAAATGGGGCACCAATTAGAGACGTCACGACACCAAGTCGAATCTCAATACCCGTGGATAAAAGCCGGACGGCTATGTCGGCAGCTATTACGAGCGCTGAGCCGCCTAGTAGTGACACGCCTAGCAATCGTCCTGGCTCAAAGCCCACAAAAGGCCGCAGTATGTGTGGCACAATTAGTCCTACAAAACCAATTGCGCCGGATATCGACACTGCAGCACCGACAGCGATAGCGATCCCTAGAACTAGACGTACGCGAAGCGTATTCAACGAAACACCGAGGCTTGATGCTGTATCCTCGCCGAGGCTTAGAATAGAGAGTGAACGTGCCCCGCTTAGCATCAGTACCCAACCAACTCCCATTGCTGGTGCCGCTAAAGCTACATGGGTCATAGAGCGGTCTGTTAGGGAGCCCATTAGCCAGAAGGTGATTTCTAGTGCGGCGTAAGCACTCGATGCTAGATTGATGGCTAATGCTGTTAGTGCGCTGGCGAAGCTTGAAATCGCGACGCCAGATAAGATTAGGGCAAGGGGAGAGGCATTCCGACCAGCTAATAAAAATAACATTGCGACGGCAATCAGAGCGCCAATCATCCCAGCGATGGGCAATGCTAATATTGAAATTTCGGCAAGACCAAAATAATGCACTAGTGATGCACCTAGCGCCGCACCGGATGAAGCTCCTATAATTCCTGGTTCCGCCAATGGATTGCGTAATAAGCCTTGCAACGTGGCTCCAGCAAGCCCTAGCGTTGCCCCAACTAGCGCCGCAAGGATAGTTCTGGGTAATCGGATTTGGTTGACAATAATGGCCGACGGCGACTGGTCTGGTGCAACCAATGCAGCCCAAACGGCATTGATTGAAAGGGTCGATGGCCCGATAAACATAGACGTTATAAAAAGTAACCCAACAAGTAATGCTAACCCGGTATAGAGGGTGAAGGTCTTTTGGTGAGTTTTGCGGATCATTTCTTCAGACTGCGACGAATGGCTGCGAGTTGCTTGACCGCTAGGGCGGAGTACCACGCCCCACAGGACCATAATTTGTTGGGAATAAATGCAATCTGCCAAGGACCCTTAGCTAGTACAGGGTGTGCATAGCCAGCACGGGAGAGTGATGGGTGCGGGTCATCTCCCATCCAGTTCACTAGAAGTGAGGGCCTCGCTGAGATAAGAGTTTCTAAGGGTAAATGACCGAGTGCCCCCATTTTTAACCGTACTGCTAGATTTTCAAAACCGGCAGAAATTAGTATAGAACTTTCAAGACTGCCACGTCCGCTAGTGAATCCCATAGGCTGGTATATAGCGGCGAGTGGTCGACTACCGTAAATGTCAGTTACGGCAGTTTCCAGCTGCTGATCCATTTTGGCGATTAAAGTTTTCCCTTTTTTCGGATTTCCTAGAATGTCTGCTAGAAGCTGGATTTGTGCTCTGATGTCATCGAAATTTGTCGATAAGGCGAGCTCTAGCACTCTATAGCCCAGTGCCTGAAGAGATTCGATAGTGGCGCGCGCTGACATAAAACCGGCTAGAACGAGGTCAGGCCGTAGGGCGACGACTTCCTCAGCCGTTCCATTATTGAGCTGTATTCCTTTTGCCGCATTCGCCATATACGATCGCGATTCGTCTGTTGCCAAATAGCTCAAGGAAGCGATTTGGGCTCTATTGGCCAGCGCAAGGGTGAATTGATCGGCGCATAGATGAATTGAAACTATGCGCTGCGGCATCTCTTCTGCGATGGCTAACTTTTCTACGATGGTTTGAAAAAACATTATGGCCAGAACAAATGCTGCCAGCCCGCCTCTATTTTCCATCGAGTGCGTTCCTTTTAACTCCATCACATTTTAATTCCCACCCGAAAGAAGTAGGTTCTGCCAGGTAAGGTTTGTACGGAATAACGACCGGGGGTTGTATCACTTGCTGTACCAAATGTTTGATAGTCTTGATTGAGTAAATTACTTATTGAGGCTGACCAGTTTAGATTCTTATATTCGCCGTTTAGCTTTATGTCCCAAAGGGTGAAGTCAGCAAGCCGTTTAAAATTACCAGCTTCGTCATTGGCCAAACGCCTTGGACCTTCGTAGGTTATGACGGAATCAAAATTTAACCAATCGTTTAGCTTCCATGTTAGGCCAGCACTGGCAACGATATTTGGAACTAATGGAACATCCTTGCCATCAAAAGGTCCGGCACCGAACTCTGCTTTCAGCAAGGTCAGATTGCCCCGCAATTTGAGGGCCTTTTTAAGTTTGATACTGCCGGTGCTTTCCAACCCGTAACGATATACTGGCTCGATGTTTTCATTCGCTCCAAAAGTAGTTGTACCATCAGGGTCAAAGCGAATCTCATCGCGCGTTTTAGAGTAAAATACTCGGGTGTCGGTAAGGATATTTCTGAATTTGAAACGAGCTCCGGTCTGAACTTCCCTTGACGACTGATTTTGTAATTCAAAGGTGTTGAGTGCGTAGGCCGTGCCCGAACGCTCGTCTAGTGTCGGAGTACGATAACTGCGACCTATATGGCCGTAAACGTTCAGATGCCTGTTGAGCCGATAGTCGATGCCTAAATTTAGCGCATATTCGAGATCAGAATCGGACATGGTCGGACGGAAAGTGGTTTGTGGGTACCCAAAAGAACCGGGGTTATTGGGAAATGCGGTATCGCCGATTTGGGTGGTAATCCGTTCAATCCGGGAGCCAAAGCTCATTGACAATTTTTTGGTCAATTCAAGAGCTGACTGGGCATAAAGTGCGGCCGTGTATTGGTATGCTTTGACTCGAGTATATGGGGCGTTATTTGGCGCACTTTTTCGGTCCGAGTTGTAATCAACATAATACAGATCAGTGCCAACCGTGCTGGTCAGGTTTTTGTTTGCAAGAATTGCGTTTACTAATAAACGCGGTGTGAATCCCCACGTGGTCAGGACCGTATCGCGAGATGATTG
>CAJQGN010000290.1 GCA_905477545.1 uncultured Acidimicrobiales bacterium
CTGCATGCAGAATTTCGTCGCTGTAGATAGGGCCCAAGCCAACCACGAAAGAGTCATCCATAAGCAGACCCTTTAGCTTCCGGTTTTGAGGAACTAATAATTGCCCGAAAGCAGTCCAAGACATCGGCTCCTCGATTGGGTCAAAGCCCATCAGCAACATCTCCGGGAATGCCTCCCCTAGATTTTCAGTGGCAACTACCGAAACTCTCACGCCATCACCCTGATCAAGCAAACGAAGCTCTCCTCCTTGTGTGAAACCGATCGTTAACTGAGTTCGGTCATCTGTTGCATCGGAACTAGCAGCTCTTTGCAGAAAACCTGTTGGCCCAATATCAATCACAAAACTCTGATCATCACCGATGCCCATAACGAGAAGCATTCCCACTCGACGGACATCAACTATTTTCATGCCTGACAACGAGTCACTCAAAGCTTTCTTAGTGGCGCCTGGAACTATTTGTTTCACCGGACCAATAACTTCAACATCCTTTATTTTTTTACCGCTTAGGTCTTTGTCCAAGTCACGACGCGCGGTTTCAAGTTCGGGTAGTTCAGCCATCGTGGGCCTCAGTCCTTATTTCAGTAGTTTTGATCTCTGCTAATTGTTTGTCTAACAAAACCCAAGCTTCTCGCGCCGCTTCTTGCTGGGCTCTCTTCTTAGAAGGCCCAATTCCCACTCCCCAAGTACGCTCAGCGAAAACAACTTCAGCCTTAAATATCTTTTCGTGATCTGGGCCACTTTCAGCTATCTCATATCTTGGAGTAACCCCATGTTCGCGAACCGCTAACTCCTGCAAGCGCGTTTTGTAGTCTTCTACGCCCGGTTCCACAGCCATTTCCGAAATTCGTTGCTGGAAAGCTTGCGACACTAAAAACTCAGCTTCTTCCCAACCGCCGTCTAGATATACAGCTCCAAGTATTGCCTCAAAAGTGTCAGCTAGTATTGAAGTCTTTTCCCGTCCACCGGAATTATTTTCCCCATTCCCAAGAAGGACTGCGTCGCCTACACCGTATTCTCTAGCCACCGTCGCCAGTGAATCAGCGTTCACTACCGCAGACCGGATTTGAGCAAGTCCACCTTCGCTCAAGCGAGGATATGACTTATAGATAAGGGCGGCAACACATAAGCCCAGCACAGCATCACCAAGAAATTCTAGACGCTCATTAGATTCACCGGCTTCAGTCTCAGCGCACCAGCTACGGTGAGAAAGCGCTAGTCGAAGCAGACTTGGATCTTTAAAGTCATATCCGATAATTTCGCTTACGAGCCCATCCGAGGGTTCTATGTCGATCTCCGAATCAATTTCAACGCACAGCATGCTAGTTGACACGAGCCATTACGTAGTCGATAGCGTCTCTAACAGTTTTCAAGTCTTGCAGGTCATCATCTTCAATCCGAAAACCAACACTACGTTCAGATAACTCTTCTTCTAAACCTTCAACAAGTTCGATAAGCGCTAATGAATCTGCATCAAGATCATCAACAAACGAGGATGATTCATTAATTGCAGATGGCTCCAACTCTAAAATATCTGCAAGTTGGTCTCGAACGAGTTCAAAAACTTCGTTTCGATCAGGCGAGGATTGCTCATTATTGGGCTCGGTGGACATAGCCCCTCCTACCGTGGTTGGACGCCTTCATGGTAGCCTGCTTCATGATTTGAACAGTGACCTCTTACAGTGATATTTACCTATTTTTATTACTTTATGCAGTTATTTCTTGTTAGCTGGCAGTTACAGCCCTTGACAGGGCTCCAATCAAGTCTGCATCAACCATATCTCTAGCTAATTTGATTGCATTCTCTATAGCTAGCGGGCCCGCCGATCCATGACTTATTATCGAAATGCCATTAACCCCCAAGAGCATCGCCCCGCCAACAGCCTCAGGATTTAATTCAGAAGCAATAGGCGCTAGCAACCCAAGAGCTTCCTTACCTACCTCGCCGACACCATCAGCTAAGAGAATCGAGATAATTTGATTAACCAAGAACTTTATTGTGCCTTCTATAGTTTTTAGGGCAACATTTCCCGTGAAACCATCTGCAACCACGACGTCAACAGCTCCGTCTAGTATGTCTCTACCTTCAACGTTTCCGATGAAGTCAATAGAATTATCATTTCTTAGTAAGACATGAGCAGCTTTAGTGATCTGGTTTCCTTTCTCTGCTTCTTCGCCGATTGACAACAAGCCGATCTTGGGCTTTTCAATGCCGTAGCGAATTCGCGAGAACGCGGAGCCCATTTGCGCAAACTGAAGAAGCCAGTCAGGCTGACAATCAGCCATAGCTCCAGAGTCAAGCAATATCTTGGGCGATCGACCTGGCACGGGTAGCGTCGTAGCTATCGCTGGCCTCGAAACGCCGGGAATTCGTTTCATTCTCAACAATGCCGCTGCCGCAACTGCGCCAGTATTCCCTGCGCTAACCATTGCAGATGCTTGACCATCGCGCACGCGCTCTGCACCTCTGACAATCGAGGAGTCTTTCATCGTCCTGACTGCCCGGCCGGGTTCGTCAGCCATGCCAATTACTTGAGAGACCTCGTGCAGTTTCAGGGAACCAATATTTTCTGCAACCGAAGCGAGACCAACGAGCTCAACAGCGATTCCCTGTGCTAACGCCGATCGGGAACCATCAATAATCGCTTTAGGGGCGTTATCACCACCCATTACGTCCACAACGATAGGCAACATTACTGACATTGGCCCAAGAGAGAACTCAATCGATTTCTATTGCTTGTCGGCCGGCATACCAACCGCAGTTTCCACACACGCGGTGCGGCAACTTCGCTTCACCGCAACGAGGGCAATTACTCCGCGCAGCGGAACGAAGCTTCCAAGCAGATGCTCGACGGCTACGGGTCTTCGACTTTGAAGTCTTTTTCTTTGGAACGGCCATCATCGACCTCGAGAGATAGGCACTGTCACCTCGAAAGGTTCAAAGCGCTGGTTGGATATGACCAACGCAGCATCGGAACCTCGAGTAGAGGCAACCAAACAACAAACGCCGGTAGAATTTGAGTCAAATACATTGACACAAGTTCACAATGCTACCGGCCTCAACCTCTCACTGCGACTCTAAATCGGTGTCTTCGTCATCATCAAAGATCAGATCATCTAGCGCAGCCCATCGAGGATCAGAAACTGATCCCATCTCTGCTCTTTCTTTTTCTAAAAATTTTAGGGCTATCCCACTGTTCATAAGCTCCTCTGGGTAATTCTCACACGGTTCCGGAAAAGGGCAAGCCACCGCTGCGATAGGCAATTCCAGAAGAAGGGAATCCCTGGCCATTGGAGTTAAGTCAACAATTTCTTCACCCAAAAGGTAACTTTCACCCTCTTTGGGATTCAACTCAAATAATTCTTGAACTACAGCTTCCGCTGAACCGTCGACTGGAAATAGGCAACGAGAACACTCACCAACCCATGGAACCGAAAGCTTCCCTGAAACCAATACGCCTTCACTGACTTGAGACAAAACTAACTCAGCTGCCACCACTGAATCGTTTGCGATCCTCACATCGGCGATCTCCGGGACATTATCCTCATCCCAAATTTTGTCTACCGGCAGCTCCGCTGTCCAATTCCGCAAAGGATCACGCCGAGACAACCGCTCAACCGGAACTTTGAGATGCTCATAAACTTGTTTATCTATCAATCATCGTCCTGATCGAAAAAGCCAGCGTTACTATCGGCAGACTCTTCATCTTGAGTCAATTCATTTGGTTCCGATGGAACTGAAGGCTGCAACTTTAATCGTGCCTGCGCGACCGTCTCTTGAACTCCTGACAACGCTAATTCGAACTGCTCCAGACGCCGATCACAATAATCGTCGACTTCATGGCTTCGGCGGCGCGCCTGAGCTTGAGCCTGATCTAAAAGCTGTCGAGCTTTGCGTTCAGCTCCCCTAACCACCTCAGTTTTTTGAATCATCTGAGCAACTCTTGTGCGAGCCTCTTCTATGACTAACCCCGCATCGACGCGAGCCTTCATGAGTAACTCTTCACGTTCTTTCAAAAGCCAACGCGCCTCTCGAACTTCGACTGGAAGTTCGTTCAAAGCGGCTTCTAAAAGCTCTAGAACCTCATCACGGCTAATCATTACCGAAGTTGACAATGGCATCGGACGAGCCGCATTAATTACATCAACAATACGTTTGACAATAGCCTCGGCTCCGGGGCTACTTAGGGGTGCTGATTCAGTCATTTCTTAAACTTTTCTGCCAGCTGCTTTGCAACTGGTTTAGGAACTAGATGAGAGCAATCGCCTCCAAAACGAGTGATGTCACGGATGTACTTTGAAGCTATAAACGAATTTTCTCCCCCTGAAGGGATGAAAAGCGTGTCCACACCAGCAACTGACTGATTCATTTGCGCCATTTGAAGTTCCGCCTCAAAGTCAGTTACTCCCCTCAGGCCCTTCACAATGAAATCGATCTTAAGCCTTTTAGCTAAATCTACTACTAACTCTCCGAACTCGATTACGGTGACATTTCCCAAATGCGCCGTAGATTCCGCCAGCATTGAAACTCTTTCGGCATCCGTGAAAAATGGGGTTGCTTTCTGCGGGTTACGCATAGCAGCTACAACCACATCATCACATAAGCGCGAGGCAGCCGCACATATCTCGATGTGACCGTTGTGGACCGGATCGAATGATCCGGGATACAGGACCTTGACCACAAGCTGCTCCTTCGATGACGATTAACTAAAAGGTACCGACCCAAGACGCTTTACTCCAGTAACTGCTGAGAGAACCTTGAAAATATTTTATTTTCTTATTACCCGATAACCACAGGCTCTAGAATCGTGACCACAGTTTTACCGTAAGAACGACTCTTCAAAACCCTCCAGCCATCTTCCACAAGTATTTCTCGATCGGACTCAGCTACGACTAGCGAAGATTTGATTTGCGACAAAATCATCGGCCAGCTGTCAAACTCGTATGGCGGGTCAGCAAAAATAATGTCTGGTGGTGCTGATAACGAACTCAAATAAATCTGCGCATCTTGCTGGATAACCGTTGCGTTGAGTCCCAAACTCAACAAATTTTCTCTTATCAGCGAACAAGCTCTAGCGCTTTTATCAACGAAAATTGCTGATTTGGCTCCTCGAGACAGCCCTTCAATACCCAACGCACCAGTTCCAGCGAAAAGATCCAAAACCTCGGCGTTTCTGGGATAGCCCAAACTATAAAGAATATTAAAAACTGCTTCACGAGTGCGGTCTGATGTCGGCCTCACCATCCATCCATTCGGTGACTCGAGATGGCGTCCCTTATGGCTTCCGCCAACTACACGCATAACCTCGACCTTAACGGGCACAATGTATGTATGGATGTTCCAGAGACCATCATTTGCGTTGATTGTGGAGGTGTCTGTCACCAGATCAGCTACCCCGACCCCGAATTCGGCTTCCAGCCTGGCGACGTAGTTGCGTATCGTTGTTCTGATTGCCTCGACAGATGGGATTTAGTTTTCGATGAAAACTAACCTCGCCATAAGTTCTCAGCGTCCGGTCCACGAGCTGAAATAAACCATTCAATTTCTTTCCCCAGCATCGGATTTGATGCGATTGTTTCATGTCCTTCGACAAGTGATTCAGAGCAACTCCTTGCGCGCTCCACCCAAAGTCGGTCTCGGATTAAGGACGCTAACTTCAAGTCAGTTCGTCCCGACTGCCGTTGATCAAAAATTGTGCCTTCACCCCTCAGTTCCAAATCAACTTCAGCTAATTCGAAACCGTCTGTAGAGTTCTCAAGTGCTTGCAACCGGCGCACCGCATCCTCGGTAATCGAGTCCTCAGTAACTAAATAACAACGAGATTTGTAGCTACTTCTACCAACACGACCTCGCAGTTGGTGCAGCTGAGCTATTCCAAACCGATCTGCCGACAACACTACCATCGCACTCGCATTAGGGATATTTACTCCTACTTCGATAACCGTTGTAGCGACCAAGACGTCGAGCAGACCGGCCCGGAACTGTTCCATCGCCAGTTCTTTATCGGATGCTTTCAAGCGCCCATGAAGCAGTCCAACTCTTAGCCCTGACAACTCCCCTCTAATTAATTCTGCGTGCGTAGCCTCGGCAGAACTAGCGACTAAGTTTTCGCTCTCATCGATAAGGGGGCAGACGACAAAGGTCTGCCTACCTTCTTTCACTTCTTCACGCACATAGTTCCAGGCTGACTTCACTGCTTCTGGAGTCGACACCCATTTCGTCTCAATAGGTATTCGCCCAGGTGGAAGCTCATCGAGAACTGATACGTCTAGATCACCGTAGACAGTCATGGCTGCCGTGCGAGGAATCGGCGTTGCTGTCATCACCAGCAAATGCGGCCAACGACCATCTTCTCTACTATGTTCTCGGAGCTTGGCTCGCTGCTCGACCCCAAATCGATGCTGTTCGTCTATGACAACGAAACTTAAAGATTTAAATGAAACGCCACTTTGAATTAAAGAGTGTGTTCCTACGGCAACGTCCACGCTGCCATCTTTCAGTTGTCTAATAATCCGTTTTTTTTCAGTTGTTGAAACACTATTGCTTAGCAATTTAATGGATAATGGGCGCACACCTGTGAGTGTCTGGGAGTCCGGAACCTCAAACCCTTCCGCCATTTCTTTTAGCCCCATATAATGCTGCTCAGCTAAGATTTCTGTCGGGGCCATGAATGCCCCTTGATGACCATTGGCAACTGCGTTTATTAAACCCTGAAAAGCGACTAGAGTTTTCCCAGACCCCACGTCTCCCTGCAACAGTCGATGCATCGGTCGAGCCTTTGCAATATCAGCATTAATCTCCATTACCGCACGTTCTTGAGCAGCGGTAAGTTTAAACGGCAAGCTAGAAAAGAAGGCCGCACTTAAAAATTTATCGAGATCATGATCGATGCCTCTAACAGCACCTTCTCTGTGCAACTTGCTAAGTCGCAGGGTTAGCTGAACCCGCAGAAGCTCATCGAACACGAGCCTGTTCCGAGCTTTTTGCACATCGCTTAGTTCAGCTGGTTCATGAATCAGTCTCAAGGCATCATGTCGAGAAACCAGCCCATACTCCAAACGAACACTTTCAGGAACAGGATCTTCGATACTGCGTTCTTCGCAGCGGCGCAGAGCTTCAGTAATCCAACGCGCCAACTCCCAGCTAACGAGACCTGCTTTTTCTGACTGTGGGTAGACAGCCACGATCCGACCAGTCTTATCTCCAACAAAATCGATTAGAGGATTAGCCATCTGTTTAGCACCGCGATACTCATCAATTTTGCCGAACAAAGCAACCGTTAATCCTTCTAGCAACTGCTTTTTCCGCCAGGCTTGGTTAAAAAACGTAGCCCGAACCGTGCCGGTCCCGTCAGAAATTATTGCCTCTACTAAGCTTTTACGGTTTCGAGTAGACCGGCTAGTCACCTTAGTGATCTCACCGACAACCATTATTTGCTCGCCAACTACACAATCTACTATTGGCGCTTCTTTGCTTCTGTCGATGTACCTGCGCGGATAATAGGTAATCAAGTCAAAAACAGAATGAATATTTACTTCAGACAATGCTCGTCGGCGCTGGTCACCCACGCCGTTGAGACGATCCACCGGTATCTCATCAAGATCAGCGAGTGCTAGCGGGAGGGTCACTCAATACCAAAAAAGTAAGGGTAATGATCTTGCTCTCCATGATGGACCTCAGTTTCCAGGTTCGGATAATGCTCAGCGAGCCAGACCTCAATCGTTCTAGTGTCAGCATCTCCTGCTTGTAGTCCTTCAATTATTGAAACCATCTCATGATCTTCAGTAATTAGCTCAGTCAACAAAGCGATTGATGCCGAAGTTAAATCTTTATTTATAGAACGCACTCCTTCTCTGTCAAGACCAATCCAATCGTCTGTCTCGACTTCGCCTACCGAAGTGGATGTCCGCCTGACTGCTTTGGTCACTTCACCGACAACCAAAGTCGACGAGATGTCCCTCATCTGCTCGGCGTTTATCTCAGCATCTGCCTCCGGATCATAAGCTAACAAAGATGCAAATCCCTCCGGAACAGAGGCAGTCGCTACCACCACTACCTCTTTCTCGGTTTGCGAGTTAACTGTTCCAGCCACTGCCAAAATATTTGAATTATTCGGCAGAATAATTACTTGGTCAGCTGGAGCTCTTTCCACAGCATCTAACAGCTCTGCTGTAGAGGGATTCATTGTTTGCCCACCTACAACCAGCACTTGAACTCCAAGGCTATGGAATATTCGTCCTATTCCAGGCGCTGGCGACACTGCTACGACAGCACAAGGAACTACTTGCGCATTTAGCGCATCCGATGAAATTCCTTCTGCGGCAGCAGTTCTTACCCACTGCTCTTCTATTACCTCTTCACTTAAGTCACTAACGCGAATTTGACGAGGCCTGCCTATCTCAATCGCCGCTTCAATAGCAGGCCCAATGTCATTGGTATGGATATGACAGTTCCAAAGCCCGTCGCCTCCGACTACCACGATCGAATCCCCTAAGCCGGCCCAAACATCCTTAAATTCGCTTATTGCGGAGTCCGGCGCATCCAGAAGATACATAACTTCATATCGAAGCTCTCCAGCCAGATCAGCGCCCGACACGGGCTTAAACACATTTGGGATCTCAGGTTGCAAAACAGCTTCAGGCAAGTCTCTACCATCTACGACTTGAAGCATTCCGTGAAGAAGATGCAGGAATCCTGCACCTCCGGCGTCCACTACCCCAGCGGTTGCGAGAATTTCAAGCTGTTCCGGTGTTTTAGATAATGCAATTTCAGCTGCCGACAACGCTGCTTCTAGAACATTCACTAGCTCACCCGACGAGCCAGCTGCGCCGCTAGCAGCCTCGCGGACCACTGTTAATATCGTGCCCTCGACTGGTTTCATTACAGCACTATCAGCAGCTTCGCTCGCCACCTTCAACGCAGTTGCCACCGAAGAACCGTCAATAATCTCAGCTTTTTCAAATGATTTCGCCAAACCTCGCAAAATTTGACTCAAAATAACACCGCTATTTCCCCTAGCCCCCATTAATGAGCCGTGCGAGATAGCTTCACAGACAGCATTTTTATCTATCGGGTCAACACTTTCCAACTCTTCCACAACAGATTTAACTGTCAGAAACATGTTTGTTCCCGTGTCGCCGTCGGGCACTGGGAACACATTCAAACGGTTAATAGCTTCGCAATGGTCATGCAGACCATCACGAAAAGACGTAATTATTTTCAAAAGATCAGAAACCGAAAAAAACAGGGCTACAGCCACGGTTCCTGATCCTATCGGGGACTTCTTGCACGAACTAGTAATGAACCCTGTTTAGAAACGCGTCAACGGGTAAACTGGTTGATAAGTTGACCACACTTCATTAACGGTCTTTGGCCGTGACTGAAGGTCCGTGTGCTAAACAACCACTTGGTGCCCAACCGGAGGCGCGATGTGCAAGGCGTAATAAAATCCTATGATCCAAAATCCGCTACGGGAGTAGTGGTAGACGATGTTGGTCGCTCAGAGTATGAGCTTGCCACAGATGCTCTTGCAGGCTCCGTGTTTCGCATGGTGAGACAAGGACAGAGAGTGGTCTTTGACCTAAACGACAGTGGCTTAGCAACTCGACTCCGATTAGGTTCAGAGATTGATCTCGGCACACCTAACTGGATTTTGCCGGAAGAAGACCAATGATGATTACTTTGCTGGGGCAATTCCCCCACCAACTCTGAAAGGCTATGGAGGTCAACATGCCTGGGACCACCACGAACCAAAGACTCCTTGATTGGGTTGCTGAATGGGCGAGTGCTCTTACTCCATCTTCTATCCACTGGTGCGATGGAACACAAGAAGAGTACGCGTCGCTCACAACCTTAATGGTTGATCAGGGAACCCTTATTCCACTCAACGAAGAATCCCGACCGAATAGCTTCCTAGCACGGTCAGACCCAGGCGACGTTGCGCGGGTGGAGGACCGAACCTTTATTTGCAGCGCGAACGAAGAAGACGCCGGAACTAACAACAACTGGCGCGACCCTGCCACC
>CAJQGN010000291.1 GCA_905477545.1 uncultured Acidimicrobiales bacterium
GCCGCCCAAGTCATAGTTATCAAGCATCTCTTGTCTACGCTCTTTTAGTTGATCGAGCATCTCGCGTAAACCTTGCATTCGATTACCTTCACGGTCTTCAAATCCTTGCTGCATTAGCCTGCGCATGGCAGCGTTTAGATCGCCGTGATATAGCAAATCATCTGTTAAGTCTTTGAATAGGTCAAAGGAATCGTATTCGAAGCCGGCTTGACTTCCATCCCACGCCGAGTAACGAAATCGAGCACCCTCGCGCTTAATTTTCCTCTTCTTTATGGACATGACTGCTGATCCAATCTTGAGCTCCGGGGTTTCAAATCAGCCACGGCTGCGGTAAGTCGCCCGAGTTCCAGTCGCCTCTTTGTTTAATCTTTTAGATAGGTGTAAACCTTCGAGAACTAACTCGACTGCACTCGCTAGATCTGCGGGTTCAGAAGAATCAGTTAGTTCGCTTACCGCTACGGCCAATGCGGCGTTTCCTTCGAGCAAATCTGCGTAGTCATTTGAACCAACGTCATCGCCAGTGTGAACAATGGTGCCAGTATCGAAACTTTCGACGACACCGACAAGGTCTTCTGGGGAGAATCTGCCCTTGAAGACTTCCAGGACCGCTGCTTTGATCATTTGTCCCACTATCTGGCCGTCTCTACCTTCCTCTATCGACTCGATTTCTATCTTGCCGCTCGAAGATGACATTAACGCTTCTAGGTCACTTACTCTTGGGACTACATGAGTCTCACCGCGTTGCAAAGCACGCCGAGCGGCATTTGCTACCAAAGTTTCATAATTAGTTACAGTCATTCGCACCGACACACCTGAGCGTTGGTTTACCTGAGGACTTGAGCGGGCAATATGACTGAATGTTGTAACTATTTCAGTCATAAATTCTGGGACGGAAACCGAAATATTTTCAGCTTCCAACGGTCTAGCTTCCTGCTCCGCTATTTCCATTTCTGTCTCAATTTCCAGCGGATAGTGAGTGCGAATCTGGCTTCCGAAACGATCTTTAAGTGGGGTTATTAGCCTTCCACGGTTGGTGTAGTCTTCAGGGTTTGCCGAAGCTATAAGAACAACATCTAAGGGCAGGCGAACTTTATAACCTCTTATTTGGACATCTCTTTCCTCCAGGACATTCAGCAAGCCCACCTGTATTCTCTCAGCAAGGTCAGGTAACTCATTGATCGCAAAAATACCGCGATTAGTTCTTGGAACCATCCCGTAATGCAACGTCAACTCATCGGACAGATACCGGCCTTCAGCAACCTTAATTGGGTCAACTTCGCCTATGAGGTCAGCTATAGAAGTGTCTGGTGTCGCCAGTTTTTCACCGTACCTGTTATCTCGATGCTCCCAGTCAATAGGTGTTTCGTCTCCCAGCTCGTCAACTAAATCTTTCGCGTACCGAGAAACTGGTTGGTAAGGATCGTCGTAAATTTCTGACCCTTCGATGAAAGGCATCCACTCATCGAGCAAGTTGACCATAGATCTGATGATTCTAGTTTTTGCTTGACCACGCTCTCCGAGAAACACGACGTCATGACCAGCAAGCACAGCATTTTCAAGTTGCGGCAGGACCGTATTTTCATATCCAAGGACCCCATCGAACAATGGGTCGCTGGCGCTAATTTTTGTGACTGCGTTTTGACGCATTTCTTCTTTCACCGGACGGGATTTCCATCCTGATTTACGCAGTTCTCCGAGGGTGAGGGGACGAGTCATTTCCGCAACTTAGCTCAGGTAGGAACAAAAATGTAAGTGGATATCGGACTAAATCCACTACCGTCTTCATCAACGTGACTGGTAATAATCATCAAGAGGCATCTTTTTCACTCTCTGGGGAATGGCAAGTAAGTCGCTCCGATGAGATTTCGCGCCGTTCCGCCGGGGATGTAGGTTTAGATGACTCAGGGTGGTCTAAAGCAACAGTTCCAGGCCAATGGAGAGATACTGACGACGTTGCTGATGCTGATGCTGTTCTGTATCGAAAACATTTCGGCTGCCCCTTATCGGCCCGAGAAACGCGTCGATGGCTGGTTTTTGAGGGGCTCTGTTATCAAGGAGACATTTGGTTAGACGGTGCATACCTCGGTGATACTGAGGGCTATTTCGCTCCACATATTTTTGACATTACCGAACATTTAGCTACTCGAGACTCGCACGTTCTTGCGGTTGAAGCCACCTGCCCCAAAATGTCTGACGAGGATGAGAAAAAAAATATCACGGGTGTTCTGCAACATTGGGATCAGGTGATTCCGGGACTTAATCCGGGCGGCATTTGGAGAGATGTTCGCGTTGAGCAAACAGGCGCTGTTCGTCTTCAAGAACTGAAGGTTCTCGTTCTCGAGGCTGATATCGATCGTGCTATTATTCGCTGTTCAGCGAAACTCGACAGTGCTGGCAATCATTCGGTAGTTGTTAAAACGAACGCTTCTAAAGCCAATACTGGACAACCCTCAGCAAGTCATGAACAGAATGTGATACTCGCTACTGCTACTAATGAAATCGAGTGGCATGTAGCGATCGAGCAACCAGAGCTTTGGTGGCCACACTCAATGGGTCCTCAGCCTTTATACAACATCAACGTCGATGTTGAAATAGATGGAGTTTCCAGTCATGAACAAACCCGTCGGATCGGAATCAGGACTTTTCAGTTAACTAATTGGATAGCCACCATCAACGGGGAACGCCTTTTTCTTAAAGGGGCCAATCTCGGCCCAGCGTCAATTCACTTCGCTGAGATCTCTTCCGAAGATCATAGAAGAGACCTGACATTGGCTCGCGATGCGCATTTAAATCTCATCCGGGTTCATGGCCACATTCCTTCGCCTGATCTTTACAACGAAGCAGACGAGTTAGGCATGCTTCTTTGGCAAGATTTCCCTCTGCAGTGGGGGCATGCACGTGGAATTCGAAATCAGGCAATGGAACAAGCGGCTTCATTAGTTAACAACTTCGGCCACCATCCATCAATTGTCGTTTGGAGTGCTCATAACGAACCTTCGAAACCTATTCGAGGGCATCAAAGTACCGAAAACGCGACCTACACCCGATACGGGTCTATGGCAGACCCATTGCAACAACTTCCTTCGTGGAACCGAAGCATTTTGGACAGAGGAATTAAACAGGCGCTCAAAGAGGCCGATCCGACGCGACCAATCGTTGCTCATTCTGGTGTCCTCCCCAACGTCATGAACCTAAAAGGCACCGACTCACATCTTTATTTCGGATGGCAACACGGAGAAGTAAATAATCTTCGTGTCCTCGCATCAAAATTTCCTCGACTCGTTGAGTTCGTATCTGAGTTCGGGGCGCAAGCACTTCCACACGACCCAGAAATCGCTCAGGCTGCAGGAGCAGACCACTTTCCCGATATCGATACTGAGATTCTCCAGAACATCTACGGGGCTGAGCTTCAACTCCTAATTAGAAAAACTCCACTCAACCAATTCAGCCATTGGGACTTATGGGTAACCGCCACGCAGCTTCGCCAAGCGGAAATTATTCGCCACACGGTCGAAATATTAAGAACCCTGAAGTATCGGCCTACCGGCGGCTACTGCCAATTCATGCTCGCGGATGCAATGCCGTACGTTAGTTACGCAGTACTAGATAATAAACGCAGGCCAAAACTAGGTTGGCGTGCCCTTCAAGCTGCTAGCCAGCCAGTCATTGTTGTCGCCGACCTGCATAGTTCAACGCTCGAACTAGGAAGTCACGACTGCGAAATTCACGTCATTTCTGATATCCGAGAGAAAATTGTTGCAGCAATTATTACGGTCAAGTGGGAATGCTCAGGGTCCGACCCAATCGAGTGGGTTTTTAAAGGAAACTTCGAAGCCGACAGCGTTACCCGAATCACATCGTTGACCCTTCCCGCTATTCATCGCGGAGCTGGAAATTTAAAAATTTCACTAAAAGCGCCACAAATTGAAGTCAGTAACACATACAGCGTTACTATTCGTTAAAGTTTGACGTCGCCCCAATTCTTGGCTTAGTAACTAAGATAAGAACTGTGCGGCGTTACTGCACGCGAACTCACCTAGAGGAGGTTGTCTGTGACAACCACGGCGACGAAACCATCCGGTTCGACACCAATCTTCCAACAGAAGCGGCAGATGCCCTTCCCGTTGAATATTTATCAATCAGCTATCGGCCGAAAGTGGGTGATGGCACTTACTGGAATTGGCTTACTCGGATTCGTCCTAGTCCACATGATCGGCAACCTTCATATATATGAAGGTCCCGCCAAAATGCACGAGTACGCAGAATCCTTGCGCACACTTGGCGGCGGTCTAGTACCAAAGACCTTCGTCCTATGGCTGTTTCGTTTGGGCCTCATCGGAATGTTTATTTTGCATATCCACTCGGCCTACACACTTAAGGAACGCAGTCGCAAAGCCAGCGATAAGGCTGACTTCGTAGGCGGCAATAAAAAATATGAATCCAAACGTGACTACGTGGCAGCTAATTACGCAAGTAGAACAATGCGTTGGACCGGCCCAATTATTCTGCTGTACCTAATTTTTCATCTGGCAGATCTGACATGGGGATTCGTCGGCGATGGATGGGAGGCAGGTGACCCCTACCACAATGTGGTTAATAGTCTCAGCAATTGGTTCATCGCTATTATTTACATCGTCGCCAACATAGCGTTGGTCATACACATCTTTCACGGCACTTGGAGCTTGTTTCAAAGCCTTGGAATCAACAATCCTAAATACAACAAGCTTCGCCGCAACCTTGCAACGGCGTTCGCTGGAATTGTCCTCGTAGGAAATCTGACTTTCCCGATACTAACGACAATAGGCTTTATAAATGAGGACAACAGAGTTTGTCCACCGGGAGACCTTGAATGTCTCGTAACTCAGGCGGAGGCTCATTGATGACCGTGCTCGACTCAAAAATTCCAGACGGACCAATCGCTGACAAGTGGAATAACCACAAATTTTCAGTAAAGCTCGTTAACCCCAACAACAAACGAAAATTCGAAGTAATAGTTGTCGGCAGCGGGCTAGCAGGAGCTTCAGCAGCTGCCTCACTCAGCGAACTTGGTTACAAAGTGAAGGTATTCACCTTTCATGATTCGCCACGGCGAGCGCACTCAATTGCGGCACAGGGCGGCATTAACGGCGCAAAGAACTACACCAACGATGGAGATTCAGTTCACCGACTATTTTATGACACGGTAAAAGGCGGAGATTACCGCAGTCGCGAAGCTAACGTTCACCGACTCGCTGAAGAATCGGTAAATATTATTGATCAAGCAGCCGCTCAGGGAGTTCCATTCGCCCGAGAGTACGGAGGGCTCCTCGACAACCGTTCATTCGGTGGAGCACAAGTCAGCCGAACTTTCTACGCGCGCGGACAAACAGGACAGCAACTTCTCCTCGGCGCCTACCAAGCGTTAGCCAAGCAGGTAGCAGCTGGTTCCGTCGAGTTGCACACCCGAACAGAGATGCTCGATGTGGTGCTGAAAGATGGCCGCGCTTGCGGTATCGTCACTCGAAATTTAGTAACCGGCCAAGTTCAAAGCCATTCAGCACACGCTGTAGTCTTAGCGACCGGCGGTTACGGAAACGTTTATTACCTTTCCACTAACGCGATGGCCTGTAACGTTACTGCAGCCTGGAGAGCACACAAAAAAGGTGCTTTCTTCGCTAACCCTTGCTACACACAAATCCACCCGACCTGCATTCCAGCTAGCGATGAGTTTCAGTCCAAGCTGACCTTAATGTCAGAATCACTGAGAAATGATGGTCGTATTTGGGTACCGGATGGCTTCGATGATTCACGTTCACCTAACGAAATCCCAGAAAGTGAAAGGGACTACTATCTCGAGCGTAAATATCCGTCTTTCGGAAACCTTGTTCCCCGTGACGTGGCGTCACGTAACGCTAAAACTGTTGTCGATCAGGGTAAGGGCGTTGGACCACTCAAAAATGGGGTTTTCCTTGATTTCCAGGCAGCGGTTGAACGAGATGGAGAAGATCTGGTTCGATCTAAATATGGCAACCTCTTCGACATGTACGAGCGCATAACAGGAGAGAACCCCTACAAAGTGCCTATGCGTATCTACCCAGCTACTCACTACACAATGGGCGGGGTATGGGTTGACTACAACTTAATGACTTCAATTCCTGGCTGTTACGCAATCGGCGAAGCAAATTTCTCCGATCACGGAGCAAACCGATTAGGAGCTTCAGCGCTCATGCAAGGCCTCGCTGATGGCTACTTCGTATTGCCGTACACTATTGGAGATGATTTAGCTGGTCGGCTAGGCGACGCTCCAATATCAACAAATGATCCAGTGTTTACTCAAGCAGAAGCAGATGTCCAAGGCCAAACGGATCGTTTTCTCTCTACTGGAGGCACCCGCTCGGTTGACTGGTTCCACCGAGAACTCGGCCATCTAGTCTGGGATTACATTGGAATGGAACGCACAAAAGAAGGACTGGAAAAAGCTCTCAGCGAAATCCCGGCCTTAGAAGAAGAGTTTTGGAAAAATGTTTGTGTCCCCGGGTCCGGGACTAACTTAAATTCCAGTTTAGAAAAAGCTGGGAGGGTCGCTGACTTCTTCGGGCTCGCGAAACTCATGGCTAAGGATGCTCTTGACAGAGAAGAAAGCTGCGGAGGGCACTTCAGAGCTGAACATCAAACTGAAGATGGAGAGGCACAACGTGATGATGAGAACTTCGCTCACGTTGCTGCTTGGGAATGGAACGGACCTGACAGCACCCAAACTAGGCATAAGGAAGAGTTGGCTTTTGACAACGTAGCCTTAACACAAAGGAGCTACAAGTGAGCAATGAACTTGACCTTAAGCTGAAAATTTGGCGCCAAGAAGGCCCTGCTGTTGACGGGAAATTCGAAACATATGATGCCAACGGCATCAGCGAAGACATGTCATTTCTGGAAATGCTTGATGTAGTCAACGACAATTTGATTACTACCGGTGAAGTACCAATCGAATTTGATCACGACTGCCGTGAAGGTATTTGCGGTACATGCAGTCTTATGATCAACGGGCAGGCACATGGCCACGAGAAAGCCACAACAACATGCCAGCTCCATATGCGGAAATTTAATGACGGCGAAACTATCACCGTTGAGCCTTTCCGGGCTCGGGCATTTCCGGTAGTTAAAGACTTGGTTGTTGACAGAAGCGCCTTTGATCGAATAATTGAGGCTGGCGGTTACATTTCAGTCAACACAGGTGCGGCCTCAGATGCCAACCTAACTCCGGTACCCAAGGAAGCATCTGACACTTCTTTCGATGCTGCGGCCTGCATTGGTTGTGGCGCTTGCGTCGCCGCCTGCCCAAATTCAGCGGCGCAGCTTTTCACTTCAGCAAAACTGGGCCATTTGAATTTGATTCCACAGGGACAAGCTCAAAGGTTTGCTCGAACCGAGAACATGGTTGAGACCATGGAAAGCTTCTTTGGGTCTTGCACTAACCATGGGGAATGCCATGAAGCGTGCCCCAAAGAAATTAGTCTTGATTTCATAGCTTTTATGAACCGTGACTACGTTAAAGCAAAGGTAAAAAATCGCAAGCTTGCGGGCCAAAAGTAGTTTTTCAAAATCTGTTTTTAGATTCCTTTTGTCAGCCACCATTGATCAAGGCGTTTGAGTATTTCTTTCTCGCCTAAAATTCCTTCAGCCCGTTTTAACTCTAAAAGGTAGCGCATAGCTTCCCCTACTTCCCGACCGGGCCCTATACCCAGATGGCTCATCACTTCATCGCCAGAAATTTCGGCGCGCTCAGCCTTGATGGCGTCTTCTCGAGCTAATTGAGCTATCCG
>CAJQGN010000292.1 GCA_905477545.1 uncultured Acidimicrobiales bacterium
AGCAACAAATTTTTAATCAAACCCGATGAATTACAGTCACTAAGGTACGTCAACACGGAAATTACCTGATCAGCATCTTTTACTTTGTGTTGAAAGAGTCGAGGGAATTCACTCGGCCATATTTCTGCAACCCAGATCTCGCCCTTTTGTGGACTGGTTGCGAAACCAGTTTCAAACGGCCAAATTTTAACTTGAGGGTATTTCTCTTTCAAGGTGGTTAACCAAGGTACAGCCATAAGAAATTGACCACCGACAGACCCTGGGTACGCCAATTTCCACGTTGACTGTATCGCCAATTTCTTTGCACGCATTAGTTGCTCACAGAGACGAAATTCCGGGATGTTTTTGCTGCCCCAAGGAAAGCTCGGGCGTTTTGGATGAAGCTCCGCGTATGTCCGGCCATCCGGGTGACCCCAAAACGGACCACGTTCTTCGCCAAGCATCGCGTTAAGGGATGAGCCCGCTACAAAGCGGTTATTTGAATTATCTATCGCGTCGGACACTTTCGAATTTATAAGATTCCATGTGTCTCTCCAAGAAGCGCCGGGTAATCCAACAACCTCTTCAAATGGGCTTGGTAGACCAAGGCTTACGTCGATTGCGATTAATCGTGAGTGGTCTACATCAGTCGCTTTAATCACAGTGTCAATTTCAGTTCTTGCCTGAGTGCGAGTCGGTGGGTTACTTAAGCGGGTCAGATCCGCGATTTGGCTTACAATCCATATACTGTCCTTGCCTACCGCAGGGCGGCTTGCTGAACTCCAATCAATAACTGTGAGTTCGTCAAAAATTTGATTCTGTCTATTACTATGCGTCACAGTCGGCGTTCCAGACAGTTGTGGGAAAAACGGCAGGCTTTCTAAAGCTAACCAATAAAGGATTGAATATGACCAATCGAGTTACTCTCAAAGTTGAAAATGGTGTAGCTGACGTGCGGTTGAACCGCCCAGAAAAACTAAATGCCTTAGATAATGCCATGTTCCGTTCGCTCGTTGATGTTGGTGAGTCGTTGAAAAATAGCACTGACGTCAGAGCGGTGGTTCTGTCGGGAGAGGGGACATCGTTTTGTTCGGGGCTTGACTTGTCATCATTCCAGAAAATGTCCTCATCGGACATTGATGAAGTCGTGGAGGACAAACCTGAGCAACGTATGACTCATCTGGGTCAACAAGCGTCCTGGGTATGGCAGGAAATTGAAGTGCCGGTTATAGGAGCTATTGCCGGTCATGCGCTAGGGGGTGGATTTCAAATAGCGATGGGTCCTGACATTCGATTAGTTCATCCTCAAACTAAGCTGTCAGTCTTAGAAATTCGCTGGGGGCTAACGGCGGACATGGGCGCAACCGTTCTGCTACCGCCGAATGTTCGGATGGATGTCATGAAAGAGCTCTTTTTTACAGGAAAGATTGTTACAGGTGCTGAGGCAGTCAGTCTAGGTTTAGCAACTCGAGTTTCAGATGATCCGCACTCTGAAGCAATGCAAATGGCTCATGAAATTGCCCAAAAGAATCCGGAGGCGATTAAGAGAATGAAGAAAATGCTTAACGCTATTGAATCACAAGATGTTGTTACGAGATTCCAATCCGAGCGAGAAAATATCAACGCTCTGATCGGTTCCCCTAATCAGAAAGAGGCGGTTAACGCATACTTTGAAAAACGGGCACCGAAGTTCAGCTGATCGTATATTTTAATCGTGGGACTGGAGGCATAGCTATGAGCATTGAAGCACTCATGGAAGAAGCGAGAGAGATAGCTGAGGCTGCCGGTGCACTTACTTTAAAGTGGTATCAAAAAAATGACTTAGCAGTTAATTATAAAGTCGATGGTAGTGAGGTAACAGAAGCGGATCGTGCGGCGGAAACACTTATACGCGAGGAGCTCCTCAGACGTCACCCTGATGATGCGGTACTTGGAGAAGAACATGGCGGCAGTTTTAGTGCAGCGCACAGGACCTGGGTCATAGACCCAATTGACGGAACTCGCGGTTTCGTTAAAGGAGTGCCTTTATATTCGACGCTATTAGCGTTAGTCGATGAAGAGGGACCGCTGGTAGGCGTTATTCATTTGCCGGTCCTCGGTCTGACAATGGTGGCAGGACGCGGAGAAGGATGCTGGCTAGATAATCACAGGTGTTGGGTAAGTTCGCACTCAGTATTGGACAAAGCACTTGTCAATACTAGTAGCTATGAAACCTTCACCGAAAAGAACTTCGCGCGCCTGAAAAAAACTGGTGCATTGATGCGAACATGGGGGGATGGTTACGGCTATTTCTTGGTGGCGTCTGGCCGGGCAGAAGCAATGGTTGACCCAGTTTGCTCGGTCTGGGATTTAGCGCCGATTCCAATAATTATTGAAGAGGCAGGCGGTAAGTTTTCTAATTTACTCGGAGAGTCGGCCTTGAAACTCGATCAAAAGACAGACAGTCTTAATGGGCTTGCAACGAACGGCTTAGTGCACAAAGAACTTTTGGCTACCTTTGGAAAATCATGAGCAACGAAGAACAACATCTTAGTCCGCCGTCTTGGATAATCAGGGCGATTATCACAGGCCTTTCGTTGGCAGTCTTATGTGGTGCCCTTGTTTGGGCAGTTTTGCGAATTCGGTCTTTTATTATTGTCTTGTTAGTTTCGTTATTCCTCTCTTTCGCTATAGAACCCGCTGTGAATTGGCTAGCAAGGAGAGGTTGGAGTCGTGGACTGGCTACCTGCGCAGTGTTTTCAGTTATCTTTATTTCAGTTGTTGGCTTCCTGGCAGCTATGGGCGCAGTGCTTGCTGACCAGATTGGTTTATTAGTTAACCAAGCCCCAGGCTATATCGAAGAGATAGAAGTTTGGCTTAACGATCAGTTCGGTGTGACCATAGAAACGGATGAGTTAATTGCAGAGTTTTCAGATGGCGGCTCGGCAGCAACGCTGGCTTCTAACTTTGCCGGCGACTTAGTGTCCATCGGAACTGCCGTGGTTTCAGCATTCTTTCAGCTACTAACACTCTTGCTTTTTACTTTTTACTTGGTAGTGGATGGTCCTAAATTACGTCGCCTGATATGTTCTGCATTAAATCCGAGTCGGCAGATAGTCGTGCTGCGCGGTTGGGAGATAGCTATTGATAAGACCGGTGCTTATATTTACTCGCGTGCCTTGCTAGGTATCGTTTCATTTATTTTCCATTGGGTTGCTTTCGCAGCGCTTGGAGTCCCATTTCCCGTGCCGTTGGCTTTGTGGGTGGGTTTGATGTCTCAATTCGTTCCGGTTTTAGGTACTTACCTCGCAGCGATTTTGCCGGTGCTCATAGCGCTTTTAAACGAACCAGTTACTGCTCTTTGGGTGTTAATGGCTATTCTCCTATATCAACAAGTTGAGAATTATTTATTTTCGCCGCGGATTACTGCTCAAACCATGAACATTCACCCGGCGATTGCTTTTGGCACAGTAATTATAGGGGGCTCGTTGCTCGGCGTAGTTGGCGCGCTGTTAGCTGTTCCTGCAGCTGCAACATTCCAGGCCTTTGGATCTACTTATGTTAAGAGGCATGAATTAATTGAGTCAGATCTCCTCACTGAAGAAAGTACTGAAGAAGACGAAGCCTAGTCGCCGCCGACTCTCTAACGAAACTCTTCGCGGAGGGCAAGATTAGCTGCGTGCCAGCCACACATACCGTGCACACCTGCACCTGGTGGAGTGGAAGATGAGCAGATGTAGTGACCTTTAGGGCCAAGTTTGTAAGGGGCAGGCGAGAAGAAAGGCCGTCTAACTAGTTGAGTTCCTGCTACAGAGCCACCGGTTATATCCCCACCATAGAGATTGGAGTTCTGATTATAGAAGTCTGATGGCGTCTGAATATTTCGAGCTAATACTAACTTTTTGAATCCCGGAGCAAATCGATCTAATTGAGCCTCAATGATTGGCGTAGCATCCTGGTCCCATCCGTTCGGAACGTGCCCGTAGACCCAAGCGATATGACTCCCAGATGGACCACGTGAATCGTCGATAATTGTAGGTTGAGATACAATCACAAATGGGCTGTTAGGCATTTCCCCAGCACAAACTGCAGTGTCGGCATGCAGAATCTCTTGGATAGTTCCACCGAGGTGAACAGTTCCGGCTTTTCGACTGGCTTTGTGAGTAAAGGGAAGCGGTGATGATAGGGCGTAGTCTATTTTCCAAGCGCCGGGTCCAGGCCTAATATTTTTGAGGCGCTTCACTCGCCTTGTAGAAATACCCTGGAGTGGCTCTATTAGCTTTCCTGCAGCGGCCGATGTCACATCAAGAATTCTTACTTTACTTGACGGTAAATCAGCTAGCTGCCCAATGCGGTGGTTAGTCACAATTTGTCCGCCGTGGTCTTCTAGAGCGAGTTGCATAGCATTGACAAGACTTTGGCTGCCGCCTTTTGCAATGGGCCATCCCGTAGTGTGCGCAAGCGTCAAAAATATGTTGCCAAAAGATGATGTGAAAAATCGGTTTACTGGCAGGTATGCATGAGCGGCGCATCCAGCGAATAGAGCTTGAGCCTCAGGGGTCTTAAACAGCTTATTTGTAAGGGTTGTCGCTGGAAGAATACCGAGAACCCCGGATCGGACCGTCGCAAAAAAATTAGATGGTACTCGTAACAATGGGCCTAACGAATATTCTTTGAATTCTGGCCAATCTGTGGTGAGAGCATTTAGCAACTTTCGATACGAAGCTGAATCGCGTCCTAATCCGGCTGCGGTCAAGCCCAAATCTCTGTAGAGTGTTGCACCGTTTCCGTCATTGAGTGGGTGTGTGGCGACAACTTGGTGATGCAACCATTCCAGGCCGTAGCTCTCAAGCTGAAATTCCTCAAGTGCTGGACTTGCCGCTGCGAATGGGAGAACAGCTGCCCCAAGATCATGTTTGTATGCAGGTAATGTAGTCTCTTCAGTTCTTGCCGCACCTCCGATTGTTGCTTCGGCTTCGAAAACAGTAACTGATTTTCCTGCACGGGCAAGAGTTAATGCGGCTGCTAATCCATTGGGTCCAGAACCGACTACGACAGCATCTAGCTCCATTCAATTCCCTCAACAATTTCTAATGTCGTATTGATGCCACTGAAGCTTAAACGCGCCCAGCTGGTGTCATCTTCGACAGTTTTCGTCTCGCACTGTCCCAGAGGTCCACTGACAACAATTGCCGCTTGACCGCTGCGTTGCATAATGATGATCTTGACTCTTTGATTGGTCAACTCCGGTGAAAATTCGTTGAGTCGACTTACTAGCTGGCGAGAGAAACAACGACTTGTCACTGAGCGAGATATCAGGTCCGGTATTAAAGACCCTTCGAACTCGTCATCGCAGAGGATGTTCCAAGATTCGAGGCGACTTCTTCGTCTGAGCCCGCTAGAGCGAATTGATTTGAGCAGGTCACGGCAACCGACAGCTGTGGCCCCGAGATTGATAGCGTCACGGCGTTCTAATTCATTGACGTCGTAATGATCCCCCTGGAAACTAATACGACGTTTGCCAAGTTGGTTAGCGAATTCATGAAGTTCGCGATATGAACTATCGGAAGCTAGGTGAGCCCACTTTTGACCTCTCCAACTCCAGATAGCATTATCGACGATGATCATCCTGTTCACCTACCTGGCCAGCAACATTATCTATAACGTCATCGTAGTCGTGAACTAAAGATCTCCAATTAAAATGTTCAACATGCTCGATTAGCGCATCTCGATGTTCGTGGAGCTCAGACCGTTTTGTCATGAGCAAAGGAGCCAACGAGTCATAAATATCTCCAGAGTAGAGAAATGAATCACTTAGATGACCTGGCACAAGTTCGGGATAACTTAATCGGTTTGGTAAGAGCGGTCGGGCTCCCGCGGAGATCGCCTCAACCACAGAAACGCCGAAAAACTCGTGTCTGGAGGTAGAGCAAACAATATCTGCTGTCTGTAGACAGTTGATATACGAATTTCTGGATTGCTCGCCGCTAGCGATAAGTCTGGATCCTAGTATTTTTTTGAGCCTCAAAAATTGCGTCGAGCCACTTCGTTCGACCGGACCGATCGCTATCACCTCAAAGTCGTAGTTTTCCCTCTCTAACTTCTTGATGGCACTAACAAATCCCTCAGGGTCTTTGTCGGCTGACCACCGATGGTTCCAAAGTATTCGATGTGCCCCCGATAGATCGTTGCGTCTAGGTTCGATTAGATCTACACCGATCGGCAATGTATCGATATGGAAACCTGCCAAAGCTTCAGTCGTGTATCCAAGAAATAGTTCTTCAGCGAATTCCGTTAGCGCCTCTTTTAGTAGTTTACGATGGTAGTTGCTAGCTACTAATGTAAGCGTGGAGGCCTTTATAGCGTTGAAGTCAGTAGCTAGCAGGTGCTCTGCCGGTGGCCCTTTGAGTCCCGGAGGGTAACCGAACTGACTTTCATGCATGTACAAAATAAAGGGTTTGTTCCTAAACGATCCACTACTACAGCCAATCACTCCCGCTAAATCTATAGGGCTGCTAGCAACTATAACGTCTACCGTGGGATGGTTTTTTTCAAGCTGGTTGGCGAAGAAAACTGACCCAGCTCGAAGAGATTTGCGCCAGCCTCCCTGAGGTCCCCTGACAACATTGATATTGTGTCGACTGGCTTGCTGCCACCCGATGCACCATTGAGCGTGTGAACCTTCAAACCAAGGTTCTAATAAAACTACATTCGCCACATTGAAGAATAATAGAGCGGTAATCCGCGAATGGTTGCACCTATGGAAACTATACTCCTGTAGTGACTTTGGCGATATTTGTGGCTCGCGTAGCTTTATTAAGTGCTTGTCTTGTAGGTGTCTTAGAGGCCCCGGCTGTTGCTTCGAACCCCGGGACCGTGGAAAACACGGGTCAGCTTCTGCACTACGGCGATTTGCGCTCAGGGAGCCCGACAGATGAAATGTTTATTGTGTCGGCTCCGAACGGCCGTGGTTATTGGATAGCAACGCAAAAAGGTGCCATATCGGGTTTCGGAGATGCAGGTTCTTATGGTGACCTGGCAGAGATAGATCTTAATAAGCCAATTGTTGGAATGGGAAGCACGCCTAGCGGGTTGGGCTATTGGCTTGTTGCGTCTGATGGTGGGATCTTCACTTTTGGTGATGCACAATTCTTTGGGTCAACTGGCGCGATGACCCTTAATAAGCCAATTGTTGGAATGGGAAGCACGCCTAGCGGGTTGGGCTATTGGCTTGTTGCGTCTGATGGTGGGATCTTCACTTTTGGTGATGCACAATTCTTTGGGTCAACTGGCGCGATGACCC
>CAJQGN010000293.1 GCA_905477545.1 uncultured Acidimicrobiales bacterium
ACTCGCTGATGAAGCTCCCGGCCTTCTTGTTCAACTGCACGAGCATTCTCAGCCAGTTGATTGGTCTGCCAACCTCGCGACGCAGCTAACAATAACGCCATTAACGCCGTCGGCGAAGCAAGTAACACTCGCATGCGCATTGATTCCTCGACTAGCCCCGCATCGTGACGAGCTGCGTCAGCTAGAAAAGACTCCCCTGGTACAAACATCACTACAAAATCAGGAGCATTAGGAAACAAGTCCCAATATTTTTTGTCCGCTAATGATTTAACATGAGACTTGACGGCGCGCACATGATCATCTAGCGCTGCATCACGACCTTCAGTGTCTGAGGCTTCCTGCATCCGAAGGTAAGCTGATAGTGGGACCTTAGAATCCACTACTAAATATGCATCACCCGGAAGTCGGACTGTCACATCCGGTCGCTGAACGCCCTGGTCGCCACGGGCAGTATGTTGAAGATTAAAGTCACAATGTTCGTCCATACCTGACAACTCGATGATGTTTTTTAGCTGGTTCTCCCCCCAAGCGCCACGAGCTGAGGGTGACTTCAGAGCACCAGCCAAAGCCGTAGTAACGCCTTGTAAACCGCTGATCTGCTCTACTAAAGATTCTTTCAGTTGGCTCACAGTTCCTTGTTCTTTTTCGTATGAGGATTGGAGCTGACCTACTGATTCCTTTAACTGGTTCATCTGCTCACTAATAGGACGTAACAGATTTCTTGTTTCTTCTTTGAGAGTTTCTCCGCGCTGTCCAAGCAATGCATCTGCTTGTTTTGCGTTGTGCTCAAGTGCCCCGCGCGCTGAACTCTGGACTTGAGCATCGACAGCCTCTTTTACTGCAGTTACAAGACTAGTTGTATCCACTTTTATGTCCGGAGCTGGGCCTGACACAGATTCCCTGCTCAGGCGCAGGACAAGAGTCACTACAGTTGCTGCTAAAAGCAAAACCACTACCACTAACACAATATCCATAGCAACATGATCTCACTCCGATGGGACAATTGTGTGCGATTACCGCTAGCTATCCAACTATTCCCGCTTCTCGAAGCTGGTCGAGTTGCCTTCGGCTAACACCAATTTCCGTTAAAATTAGATCTGTATCAGCGGCCGGTATTGGAGCACAGTGACGAACTCGCGCTGGCGTTCTTGAAAATTTTGCTGCTGGGCCGGTCAAGGGAACTGATTCACCTGTTGGAAGAACAGTATTTTGCAACATATCTCGATCTAAAATATGTGGATCACGAGCGGCTTCAGCAAACGTATTGACCGGTGCAACCACTATTCCCGCCTCGTCAATCAGTGAAATGACGTTCTCTTTAGATCTTGTTAAGCACCATTCGGCAACAACTCTGTCTACTTCTTCTCTATTCTCCAGACGCCCATTATTCGTTGAGACTCGGGGATCTTTGCCTAGCTCAGGTTGACCAATTACATCACAAAGACGAACCCAGTGAGAATCTAGTATCAAAGCAAGATAGACATAGCCATCAACACACTCATAGCAATTAGTCGGCGCGCAAACTCGCACTTGACTACCCCATCTGTCTAATGGCCCATCCAAAGCACCTAGAGTCAAATAGCCGTTGGATTGATAAATGATTGAATCCAACAATGCGACGTCTACATGCTGGCCTTCTCCAGTCGCATCTCGGTGGTGAAGGGCAGATAATCCTGCAACGGCTGCGTGTAAACCTGACAAATCGTCAGCAAGAAAGGTGGGAGCTTTAACTGGAGGCCCATTGATTTCTCCGTTAAGAGCCATCCAACCGCTGTATGCCAACGCACCTGGGTCATATCCGGGACGGGCGCTCTCAGGACCAAATTGTCCATATCCACTTATAGATAAGTAAACAATATCCGGTTTGACTTCTCTACATTGTCGATAACCGACTCCCCAATCATCGAGAGTCCCAGGTTTAAAATTTTCAACAACCATGTCTGCTGTAGCCACTAGTTGGAGAAACATTTCAACTCCGGGCGGGCGTCGTAGATCTATCCCAATGCTTCTTTTATTGCGATTGACTGTGTCTTCGGCAAAAGACCGTTCGGTGCCGGGAAGCATCGGTGGCCACAAGATGCCTGTATCTCCAGGTGGAACAACTCGGATGACATCAGCGCCATAGTCAGCGAGTAAACAACTAGCCATCGGTCCCGCCCAAGCAGTAGTTGCGTCTACTATCCGAACACCGGCGAGAGGCCCAGATAAATCATTTCTAGCGTCGCTAAAAAAATCTTCTTTTTCCATCTTCCAAGATTAGAGAGATTTAGCATTATGTGCATCAGATAAGTTTCTTTAGGAATAAAGTCTCCATCAACTAAAACCTTCCTTGGGGAAAATAATGAAATTTGGTATACACCTCCCAGACGCTGGTCGCGATCCAAGCAGAGAAGCAATCATCGAGACAGCTATCACCGCCGAGTCTCTCGGTTATAGTTCCGTGTGGTCTAGCGATCACATTGCCTGGCCTGACCCTGCAACGTTGCATTCGAAGTATCCGTATGCAGATGACAACAGCGGTTTCCCAGCTGCAGGAAGCGCTTGGCTTGATTGCATAGGGACTCTTCAGTTTGTTGCCGGCATCACCGATCGGGTTCTTCTTGGCACCACCGTCTTAATCCTCGGTTACCGCGGCGCAGTTCAACAAGCGAAAAGCTGGGCAACTCTTGACCACCTTTCCCACGGTCGTTCCATTATGGGAGTTGGAGTCGGCTGGATGAAAGAGGAGTTCGACGCCATTGGTATGCCATGGGATCAGCGCGGCGACAGAGCTAATGAAACTTTAGACATCTTCAAATCGCTCTTTGCTGATGGTTTATCAAGCTATAACGGCAAGTGGAATAGCTTCGACAACATAGGTTTCTCCCCAAAACCAGTTAATAACCATATTCCGGTCTGGGTCGGCGGTCATTCAAATGGAGCTTTCAAACGGACAGCGCGCTATGGCGATGCTTTCCACGCAGCGTTCGGTAGCCCGTCGCTGCTCGCTGAACAATGGGCGTCAGTAAAAAGTGAGTGCAATAAAATCGGTCGAGATATTAGCGAGCTAGAACTAACCAGCCTCTTCCGATTGAATTTCAGCGGTGGAAATCTAGAGCAAGGAGAAATAGGAGGGAGCAACGAAGAAGTCATTGACCAAGTAGGTCAATACCTCGAGGCGGGTCTTGAACATGCAGCCTTTTTTGTTCTAGGTAGAGGAATCGAAGGTCGACTGGAAGCTATCTCAAGATTCGCTGAGGAAATTGCTCCTCACTTTGCTTGACCTTTAAATCCCTGACTTAGCCGGACGTCCAACCACGCAAAATTCTCCATCTTCAGGATCGCACATCACTATCGCTACAAATCCAAGATGTCCTGGCACCGAGCCACCCGAAGTGAGCACGCGTGCTCCCAATTTTACTAAACGCTCAACTTCAGTATTCGGATCTCGAACAAACAAATCAAGATGCACCCTGTGTTTAGCTAATTTACCTTCGGGAACTTTTTGTAATGTTAAATGGTTCAGCGGCTTTCCAACCTCGGAATCTGAAAGCGTGATATACGGTTCATGCCCTTCGCGGCTTCGGAACCCAATCGCCTCTTGCCAAAAATCAGCAAGCCGCTCCGGGTCTTGGCAATCCATTGTTATACCTATAGCTCTAAGCTCCATATTTCGCTCCAAATCATCGAAGTAAATTAGTCGTTGAACCAGGGCTCCAGTTCGACTCCTACTCCGTCGGCTATCCGATTGGCGTAGGCATAGTATGCAGTGACTTCGGCTATGTCGAGGATGTCTCGGTCGCTGAATCCCACCGCGCGTAACTGCTCAACATCATTAGCGGTCATTTTTGAAGGTGTATGAGTGAGCTTTGTAGCGTAAACCAGCATTGCTTTTCTTTTTTTGTTGAGTGGAGCAGACCGCCAATCCTCTTCTATGGCCACAACTACGGAATCGTCGTTAAGTAGTTGGCGCAGACCGCGCCGGTGATGACTAATTCAGTAATGACATTCGTTTTCGAGACTCACGACCAACGCTATTAACTCTCGCTCAACCTTTCGTAAGTTCCCGGTGCCCGCCATAGCTGATCTGTAGAGGCCATCATGGGCTGCTAGCGCTCTTGGGTTAAGAGAATGGATCGACATGATGTAATCGACCCGGCCATGGCTCTTATCAACAACTCGGCTGTAAAGGCTCTCGAGGGCCTCATTATCGGACCATTCATCATCTGGGACTACCTCAATCCACGCCATACCGAGCATCTTACAACATTCATATTTCCGTCTATTTCTTATTTCGCTCTGACGTAATACTAGCCGAACCGTATTGACCGAAATAAGGAGCCAGCACTAACACCGTGCTTCAATTGAGAAGCTGGTTCGTTGAACAGTTGGCGTCTGGCCGATGTATCTGTTTGCGTGAGCTGAGTACGACGCTAAGAAGAAACATCCGGGAATAAAGATAGAAATGCATTGCTGTCTATGTACTCCTCGGCTCTGGTTATGTAACCATCATCTGAGATTGTGACGAGAACACAAGCTTCAGCGGACACGACTTGACGGCTGGCGTTAGACATCACTACAAGATGCTGTTCGACGACTACATGGCTGCATATGGTTCTACGCTGATTTTCGTAGCGAACCGATATACCTGAGGCTGTGAGACCTTTCCCCCATTGCTGCATTTCGTCTGGTGTAAAATTAATCCCATCTCCAATATGTTGAATAATTTCGGCGTCGCTAGATAAAAAAGTTTTCCATTGTTCCCAGTCGCTTTTTGCAGCTGCCTCAAACCAATCACTAACGACCTCGTTCGCTCGAGGGTACATAGCCTTCTCCTAATTCTTTATCGAGTCGAGTGCTTCTTCATTCTTAGTAGTTGTAAGGGACTCTTGGATCAGTCTTTTCTGAACCTCTTCTTTCATTTGTCTCGATTGTTTGTGCTAGTCAATCGTATTTTCCCGAGAAAGTGTCACTCGCCGTTTTGATGGCTCCGAGAAGGGTTATTTACCGGTGGACTATTGACCTCAACGTAGCAAGACATAGACATTAAGAACAGAAATAACCAGCGGCAGGGCCTGCTTATTTCACAAACCTGAATGGGTCGCTCAACGTCTTCGATAACTCCGTTAGCTATGCTGGTTACGTCAGCCGTGCCACCCGCCGTCAACTACAAACTCCTGGCCGGTCACGAACCCTGCAGCATCAGTGACCAGGTACAGGACCATGTTCGCAATGTCCTCGGGCACTCCAATACGCCCAACCGGTGCCGAGCGAGCCATCTTGGCTTTTTGCTCATCATCGAAATTACCTTGAGCCAACATGTCGGTGTCGATGAAGCCTGGATGGACAGAATTCACTCTGATTCCGTGGCGACCCAACTCCTTGGAGGCTATTTTCGTCATCCCTCGCACGGCCCAT
>CAJQGN010000294.1 GCA_905477545.1 uncultured Acidimicrobiales bacterium
GTCGTATTGCTGCCTAAATTTGATGCGCTTGATTACTTAGACGCGATAGAAACTCACGGTGTAACGATGTGCTCTGGTGTGCCAACTATGTACGCACTCGTTACTGCCGAAATCGAACGGGCAGACGAAATCTTTAATCTTTCAACAGTACAGCGCGTATTTATCGGGTCGGCTCCGCTAACTGAGGCGCTTTTCGATGATGTTCAGAAGTTATTTCCAAGTGCGTTTATAACTAACGGATATGGAACAACTGAAGCTGTTCTCGAGTTCGGGCCGCACCCACAAGATCTCCCTCGGCCAAAAATTTCGCTCGGATACCAGCACCAAGAAGTAGAGCTAAAACTGATCGATCCAGAAACAGGTGAACCAGGCGACAATGGGGAGCTCTTAGTACGATCTCCAGGAGTCATGACCGGATATCACGATTTGCCCGAAGTTAATAAAGAGAAGCTCACCGATGGTTGGTACCACACTGGTGACTTAATGCGACGTGATCAAGATGGTTGGTTTTTTTTCATTGGCAGGGTCGATGACATGTTTGTCTGCGCCGGAGAAAACATTTACCCTGATGCCGTTGAGCAAATGCTAGAGAAACATCCCTTAATCCATCAAGCAGTAGTGGTCTCTGTATCAGATGATTTAAAAGGAGAATTACCTGTTGCGTTTCTTCGACTTGAGGACGGACATTCCCTTTCTGTTGAGGAAGTAAAAACTTATGCGCTTACTCATGGGCCTGCCTACGCCCATCCGCGTCAGGTGTGGTTTCTAGATGAGATTCCTCTCGCTTCAACAGCAAAAGTGGATCGTAATTTCCTGAGTATCCAGGCATCAGAATTATTGACAAGAAAGAAATGACATGAAAGCAATTGTTTTTGACGAACATGGCTCTTTGGACGTATTGAGGTACAGAGACATCGGAGCCCCGACTCTTCAGAAAGGTGAAGTTCGAGTGGCCGTTCGTGCCTGTTCGCTGAACTATCATGACGTATTCACGCGTCAGGGAATGCCAGGAATAAAAGTTCCACTTCCCGGAATACCAGGCTGTGATTGTGCTGGCCAGGTTTCGGAAGTCGCCGGCGACGTTACCGACTGGAAGGTAGGTGATCGCGTTCTCGTAGATCCTGTCTTTTGGGATTTAGAGACTGGCAAGATGTGGATGATTGGTGATACTTGGTGGGGCGCTTATGCGGAATACGTAGTGGTAAAAGCTAGTCAACTAATTCAACTGTCTGACAGCGTTTCGTTCGAAGATGCTGCTTGTCTACCTGTCGCATACGGAACGGCTCATCGCATGATGCTGACACGCGGTGAGATTAAACAAGGGGACAGCGTCCTCATCCTTGGGGCTAGCGGTGGCGTGGGCACTAGCGCGTTACTGTTGGCGAAAATGAAGGGAGCTTACGTTATTGCAGCTGCCGGTTCAGACGAAAAGTGTCGTCAGCTTGAAGAACTTGGCGCTGACGAAACTATTAATTATTCGACCAAAAGTTTTGTTAAACACTGCCGAGTTAGTACTGGCAGTCTGTTTGCCGGCGGTGGATACGATGTCGTAGTTAATTTCACCGGTGGAGATACTTGGGCCGAATCTTTACGTTGTGTGAAACTCGGAGGGAAACTTTTGACATGTGGGGCAACGGCAGGATTCAATCCACAAACTGATCTTCGTTTTATTTGGACTGCAGAAATGGATATCCGCGGGTCTAATGGCTGGAAACGCGACGATCTTGATCGATTGCTGCAGCTCACCGAAAGCGGAGAATTCATTCCTGTAATTGACTCTCGTGTGCCTCTAGAAGACGGAATCGAGGCACACAAAGCAATGGAGGAGCGACGCTTTTTCGGTAAAATTGTAATTACATCAGATGCCGTTGCTTAACGCTCATTGGTATAGCTGACCAGTGCTCATTTCATTAGCTTTGCAGCGCCAAAAAAAGTTTTGTACAAAGATGTCCCTCAAGTACAACATTTCCCAAAGATAGCTTTAGTCTCCATTGACTAGTTTTTATTAGTTTTTCTATACAGAACAGGGCTTTTCTGGCTTAGGTAGATTTGTCACTAGTATTTCCTTCTCAAGTTATTCTGCTGTCGAACCGTTTCAATTCAGTCATCTGGCCTCTCTTCCCGTACCCTTACAGTTAACGAAGTCGAAAACGGCTTCACTTTTATATACGAGGAGGGCCCAGTGGCCCAAGGTACTGTCAAGTTTTTCAACTCAGAGAAAGGTTTCGGCTTCATCTCTCCTAGCGATGGAGGCGATGATCTTTTCTTGCATTATTCAAATATTGAGGGTGAAGGTTATCGTTCTCTCGACGAAGGCCAGGCCGTTTCGTTCGATGTCGGTCCTGGACGCAAAGGCGATGAAGCTCAGAACGTACGAGCTATTTGACCTAAACAATAGGTAACTTCGGAAGCGGTCAATAGCACCAACTTCAATCTGGCTTTCTCAAACGTTTCGTTCGCCAATCAAATCTTTTCAGGAACTATAATTTCCTGTCGCTGACGCGCCCTGAGTAAAATATTACAGATAGAAAAAAATTTCTATTACAGATGAAGCGAGAAATCTCATAAACCATTTTTAGGATCGCTCCGCACAAACATAAAACCAAAGTTCGGTAATTTAAGACCTAACCACTTCGTACATAGGCATTTTGTTTCCGGTAGTTACTTTATGGTTGAACTCGTTTCAACCAACTCGGTCATCAAATTGTGGCTAAGTTTCAATCATGACCAGACTAGTTATAGAGAAAGTTAATGCTGCTTTTGGCTTGATCATCACTAACTGGGACCCTGCTTTCATTGGTAACCCTCAAATTTTTTCAGAGATCAAAGAAGCACTAGCCGAAGATCCTCTAATAATTTTTCGCGGTCAACGTCAACTAACTGATTTCGAACTTATTCAATTCGCCTCAACTTTTGGCGAACTATTTAATGGCGGCGAGCTATTCGGCGTGGATTCAACGACCCCTGAAATTCTCGAACTTTCGACGGAACTAGACGAAGGAGGAAGCGAAAAATTAGTATCTTCATCTACCCCACTTCCGTGGCATACAGATTATTGTTATCTTCCTAGACCAAGTCGGGAAAGCTTTCTGAATGCTGTAGTGGTTCCATCTACAGAATGTGGCACCACGTGGTTTGCCAACACGTACTTAGCCTACGAATCCCTGTCTGAGAGCTTAAAACAAAGAATTGTTACATTATCAGGCCTTCACCAGTTAGAAGGTTCAAATCGTCACCAGGCCGCTGCAGAAACTAGAACCTATAGAGATCGGCGTAGTCAAAAAAATTCGAACTTTAACTACCCAGGAAACCGGAATCCCGTAAAACATCCTGTGGCATACACGCATCCATTTCACAATAGGACTGCGTTATACATAAATTCTTTGACTTGTGGCTTTGCCGATGTAGACAACTCTGAAAGTGAAGCGCTACTCCATGAACTTTTTCTAGAGGCGGCTGCTCCCGAGCGCACGTATAAACATGTATGGGAGGAGAACGACCTTCTATTGTTCGACACGATTGGAACGATTCATCGAAGAGAAGCTCAACCACTCAATGAACGCAGGGTCATGCGTCAACTCAGCACGCTGATCTAGACACTTGAGATGTTCACATTTAGCGTTAGATTTAGAGTGGCCGTCGAAATGATTATTTAAGACTCTGTCGGTAGCAACTTGCAATGTAATACTCTCAAGTCGTGAATCTTAACGACCTTCAAACCCTAATGGTACAGACCTACGGGAGTCGCGATACCCAACGAGGAATCGCAGCAACTATCGCCTGGCTAACCGAAGAATTCGGCGAACTTTCTCAGGCAATTCGAAAGGGCACCAAGGAACAACAACTTCATGAACTAGGAGATGTTTTGGCTTGGTTGGCTTCGCTTGCCTCACAATTGGATTTATCTATGGAGGACGCTGTTCAGCGATTTAGCGAGGGTTGTCCTGCTTGCCACGCACGACCATGCAATTGTGTTGATAAATCAATCAAGAATTGACTACTGAATCTGGCTTGATTTTTAGGCCAGGACTTCAGCTATTTGAATTGTGTTTAAAGCAGCGCCTTTGCGTAAATTATCCCCGGAGATAAACAGCGAGAGCCCATTTTCCGAGGTTGAGTCTTCTCGGATTCGGCCCACATATGACGGGTCTTGACCGGCCGCCATCAAAGGAGTAGGCACTTCAGCCAGGACAACGCCAGGAGCTTCGGCCAGAATTTCCCTCGCTTGTTTAGGGCTGAGCGTTGATTTGAATCGTAGATTTAAAGCAATCGAATGGCCAGTGAAAACTGGCACACGGACACAGGTTCCAGAAACCTTCAAACCTGGAATGCCAAGTATTTTTCTACTTTCATTTCTAAGTTTTTGTTCTTCGTCGGTTTCCCCCGAACCATCATCAACAAAATTTCCGGCATGAGCTAGAACGTTATGGGCTATCGGCTGAGGAAACGAAGCTGACGCAGGGTAGCTAACAGCGTCACCGTTATGGGTTAAATTTTCTACGCCTTCTAGCGTGGCACGGAGCTGATCAGCAAGCTCAGACACACCGGCTAGGCCGGCTCCGGACACAGCCTGATATGTCGATGCGACAACAGACACTAGCTCAGCTTCTTTGTGCAGAGGAAAAAGAACCGGCATAGCCGCCATCGTGGTGCAGTTAGGGTTAGCAATAATTCCTTTCGGTGTATTCATCGCTTGATCTGCATTTACCTCAGGTACAACGAGTGGCACTTCTGGATGCATTCTCCATGCAGAAGAATTGTCAATAACAATCGCTCCTTGAGAAGCAACCTTCTCAGCAATTTCTAGCGAAGTGGTTTTACCCGCTGAAAAGAGAACAATATCTAAACCAACAAAATAAGCGGTAGCTGCATCTTCAACGGTGATGTTATTACCAGACCACTCAAGAGTGGTTCCGGCAGATCGAGCCGAGGCAAACAAACGAAGCTCAGTTAATGGAAAGTCGCGTTCCGTTAATAACCGCATCATTACAGTTCCAACTTGACCTGTCGCTCCCACTATTCCTATCCGCATAGTTTGAGGTTACACAGCTTGTATACGTATCTTACGGCTACCCGTACACAGTTTTTTTAATTGCCTAAACCATAAGCTTCATGCAGCGCTACCGTAGCTCGATCTACATCTTTCTCAGCTACGACACAACTAATTCTGATCGGCGATGTCGAGATCATTTCAATGTTAATGCTACTACTAGCAAGCGTTTCAAACATCGTGGCGGCTACCCCAGGGTTTGACGCCATTCCGGCACCGACTACTGAGACCCGAGCCAGATTTTTATCTCCAGTAACTGATGAGAACCCCATGGACTTTGCCATTTCTTCACAGGTTGACTGAGCTACATCAAAGTACTCGAGTGGGACCGTGAAAGAAATATCGGTTTTCGCGTGATCTCCAACGTTTTGCACAATCATGTCAACGAGTACGCCCGCGTCGGCCAAAGTCCTAAAAACTCTGGCAGCCAAGCCCGGCTCGTCGCGCACGCCAGAGATAGTTAACTTTGCCTGTGACACATCTGGGACAATGCCTTTGATTACTGCGTGTTCCATATCTTGAACCTCCTCGACTACCCATGTTCCTGGCTCCCAAGTAAACGCAGATCTAACGTGTAACGGCACGCCAAAGGACCTCGCGACTTCAACTGACCGCATAACCGGCTTGGGACATCCAACCGCAGTCATTTCTAAAAGTTCATCAAAAGAAATTGATTCCATTCGCTTCGCTGACGGGCAGACTCTTGGGTCAGTGGTAAAAACTCCCGATACGTCGGTATAAAGTTCACAAGCATCAGCGCCTAAACCGTGGGCTAAGGCCACTGCAGTAGTGTCCGACCCGCCGCGTCCAAGAAACGTGACATTACTGTCTGTGGACATACCTTGAGCCCCGGCGACTACCGCTACGCGACCTTTATCGACAGAATCACGAACTCGATACGGATCCACCGACAAAATTTTTGCATTCCTATGATTCGTATCAGTGACAAAACCTGCCTGGCTACCGGTAAATGAATCCGCAGGCACACCAACCTCATTAAGAGCCATGCACATTAGGGCGATTGCTTTTCTTTCACCAGCAGTAATCAACATATCCATCTCACGACCCGGTGGGGTACTCGATACATCTTTTGCCAGTCGCAACAACTCATCAGTTTCTTTACCCATAGCGCTAACTACAAGAACAACCTGATCTCCGCGACTTCTTGTCTTTTTGACATGATCAGCAACCTCACGCATCCGAACAGGATCCGCTACCGATGTACCGCCAAACTTTTGAACTAGGAGTGCCACGGCCTTTTAGGGTACTTGTCGTTTACCTAAACCAGAAAGAAGTTCCGCATCTCCTGGGAAGAAGTCGTGTAATGGCAATCCCATTGCTACCGTCACACATACGAATCTAACGCAAATTGCTAGGAGCATTAACACGTCATGAGCAACGAAAAGCGCGCGCGTCAAAGAGCCCAACGTGAAGAACGTCTTCAGAAAGAGGCACAAGCAGCGAAGAGCAGTCGAAAACTACGACTAGGAGCGCGATGGGTCGGGATTATCGTTGCCGTTCTAATTGTGGCGTTCGCTTACAGCGTTCTTGCCGGCGAAGACTCTGCTGAAACAGTCAGTGAAGAGATATCTGACGAAGTGCTTTCTGCTGGAGCTATTGCGTTAGGAATTGGAGATTGCCCAAAAAGTGATGGCTCATCGCCAACCGTCAATAATTTTGAGAGTCCCTCAAAGCTTTGTATTGACCCCGAGAAGCTCTACGCAGCTGACTTTGTTACCAATAAAGGTAATTTTTCTGCAGTTCTCAATCCAAAACTAGATATTAAAAGCGTCAACAACTTTATCGTATTAGCTCAATATCATGCCTATGACGGAACTCTATTTCATCGGGTTATAGATGAATTTGTAATCCAAGGTGGAGACGTAGAAAACAAGTTCGGAACTGGCGGTCCTGGTTATCAGTTCAACGGCTCGTATGCGCCACAAGGTTCGTATCGAATTGGCTCATTAGCGATGGCCAACTCAGGAACACCCTCAAGTAACGGATCACAATTCTTTATAATTACTGGCTCTGATGGCATAAACTTACCCGCTGATTATTCGCTAATGGGATCTGTAATCGCTGGTCTTGATGTAGCTCTGGCAATTCAAAAGGTCCCTACAAGCACCAAGGAGGTCGCGGGGATTTTAGCTTCAAACGTTCCGAATGAAGATGTCATTGTTGAATCAGTAACAACAAGATTGGCTTCCCAAGATGAAGTCAAAAGCTACCGAAATCTCGAGTAGTAATTTACGCAGATATTAAGTAAATGTCATTCCCCAAGGTACGCGGTCCCATTGATTTGTATGATCAGGTTGATGCCTGGTGACACAATGACTCAACCAACAGAACCGATCGAGAGCCGATGGTCCTTTCCGCCGGTGCATACGGCCGACGACAACGGCCTCGTAGGTGCAGGAGCTGATCTAGAGCCGGGCACATTATTAATGGCCTACAAGAATGGTTTATTCCCAATGCCCCTGGGAGAAACACTCGGCTGGTGGTCGCCCGATCCGCGTGGAGTTTTACCTCTGTCCTACTTGAAAGTAGGAAAATCGCTCCGAAGATCATGCAAAGAGTTCGAAATTCGAATCGATTGCAGGTTCGACAAAGTAATTGATCTATGTGCTAATCCCTCTCGCCCTCATGGTTGGATTAATAACGAAATTCGGGAAGCATATTTAAAACTCCATGAACTCGGATGGGCCCATAGTGTTGAAACGTGGCAAAATGGCGAACTTTGTGGAGGTCTTTACGGAGTGGCCATCGGAGCTTTTTTTGCAGGAGAATCAATGTTTCATTCGGCACCCAACGCCTCCAAAGTAGCCTTAGTAGCTTTAGTAGACGCAATGAAAATGACCGGCGGGGCATTAATTGACATTCAATGGAACACACCTCATCTCGAAAGCCTCGGGGCTATTGAAATTGGGCGGGACAAGTATATAGAAATGCTTACCGAGGCGACTCAAAGACCTATGGCCGATGTTTGGTGTCAACCAATGAACTTTAAGATGATTGACTCCTAAGCTCCTATAAGACAAACATCTCAAAGGAGCTGTAGTGACTGGCCCAACCAGAAACGAGCGCGATCGTCCCTGGATGATGAGGACGTATTCCGGACATTCAACGGCTAAGGCATCAAACGAGTTATACCGGAGCAATCTAGCCAAAGGTCAAACTGGTCTTTCCATAGCATTTGATTTGCCTACACAGACTGGGTACGACCCGGACCACCCACTCGCAGCAGGCGAGGTAGGTAAGGTCGGTGTTCCCGTGTGCCATTTGGGACACATGAAAACGCTCCTAGATGACATTCCCGTCGGGGAAATGAACACATCAATGACGATTAACGCTACTGCAGCTTGGTTACTGGGTTTGTACGTCGCCAATGCCGAGAAGCAAGGCATTAGCTCCACTAGCCTTCGCGGCACTACTCAAAATGACATTGTCAAAGAATACTTAAGTCGCGGGACTTACATATTTCCGCCAGAAGCAAGTCGTCGATTGATTGTTGACATGATCGCATTTTGTTCAGAGCATATTCCTTCTTGGAATCCGATCAATATTTGCAGTTATCACCTTCAAGAAGCTGGGGCGACTCCAGTCCAAGAAATTGCATATTCTCTGGCCAACGCTGTTGACATCCTTGACGCAGTGCGAGATTCAGGTCAGGTGCCTGAAGACCGATTTGAACAAGTAGTTGGCAGTCTTTCATTCTTTGTCAACTCCGGGATTCGGTTCGTCGAAGAAGTCTGCAAAATGCGCGCGTTTACTTCTATGTGGGACCAGATTTGTCAAGACCGCTACGGTGTTAAAGATCCGAAAATGAGACGATTTAGGTACGGGGTTCAAGTAAATTCTTTGGGACTCACAGAGGCTCAACCGGAAAACAATGTTCAACGTATAGTTCTCGAAGCTCTCGGCGTTACTTTATCCAAGGGAGCACGTGCGCGTTCATTACAGTTACCTGCTTGGAACGAAGCCCTAGGCCTGCCCAAACCGTGGGACCAACAATGGTCACTTCGAATGCAGCAAGTCTTAGCCCATGAAACTGATCTTTTGGAGTATGAAGATATTTTTGACGGGTCAAAAGTTGTAGAAGGCCTGACGTCCAAACTAATTTCAGAAGCTCAAATAGAACTCGACGATGTCATGTCTTTAGGCGGTGCTTTTGTAGCAATTAACGAACTCAAAGGTCGCCTAGTCGCTAGCCACACTGAACGGATGCGAAAGATTGAAGAGGGAGCTCTTACCGTAGTCGGCGTGAATCAATTCATTGAAAGCGCCGAATCTCCGTTGACGAGCGAAGAGAGTATTCTCCGGGTCGATCCAGCTGTCGAAACAGAAATACGCGCTGACTTAACTGATTGGAAACTCAAAAGAGATGATAAAGAAGTAGAAGCTGCACTCAGTGAGCTTCGACTGGCCGCTTCAAGCGATACCAACATCATGCTACCAACTATTGCTGCAGCCAAGGTTGGAGTTACAACCGGTGAGTGGTCTCAAGTCTTGAGGGATGTTTTTGGTGAGTACAGAGCACCAACTGGTGTGTCCAGTGCACGAAGGGGCTCAAGCACTCTTGCAGATGTTGCACAGCTAATTTCAGGCTTGCAACAAGGACCGCCCAGACTACTGGTTGCTAAGCCTGGTCTTGATGGCCACTCAAATGGTGCAGAACAAATTGCAGTCGCAGCCCGTGATGCGGGTATGGAAGTTATTTATGATGGTATTCGCGTTACCCCCGAACACATAGCAGCAACAGCGCGCGATGAAGATGTCGATATCATTGGTTTATCTATTCTCTCAGGAAGCCACCTACATCTCATACCTGAAGTGCTCGAGGCCTTACGTAAGCAAGGAGTTACTGCCCCAGTAGTCGTTGGCGGAATTATCCCTGTAGAAGACCAGGAGGAACTCGTCAAGGCGGGTGTGTCACGTATTTACACGCCAAAAGACTATGAGCTTGCACAGATCATGGACGACATTGCTCAACTCGTCATTAAGGCTCGAGAAATTTCAGCCTGAATCACTATCGTCGAACCAACACTCATCTCCTGCAGGCAAATTCTGGTTATCCGCGCCGATCACTTTACCTGGCCATCTAATTTGGCCTGGAGTTCTAGATAGCCGAGCAATTAGTCCCTGCATTTTTATACCATCAAGTTCAATCAGTGAACCTCGGTCAAGAATGTGAGGATCTTCCGCTATTTGTTGCATATTCATTACCGGCGCTGCAGCAGCCTCGGCATTTTGAAACTCATTAAGAGCCTCTGACAAGGTACGTCGGGCAACCCAATTGGACATTAGTAAATCTAATTCTTCCCGATGGGCTATCCGGCCATCAAAACTCGCAAATCTTTCATCATCGGCGGCTCCGATTAAATCCATTACTCGGGCGGCTACCGAATCACTAGAAGTACTTACTGCTAGCCATCCACCGTCCGATGCTTTATAAGTTCCCCTCGGCACGCTGTATGCAATGCCAGAACCTAATCGTTCTTGCAAATACTGTTCGCTGTGCCAAGCACTCATCAATGGCCCCATTATTTGCATCATTGTTTCTAAAAGGTTGACGTCTACGCTTTGCCCTCCACCGCCATGAATCGCTACCAACGTGGCGAAAGCTGCTGCTAAGCCCGCTAACTCATCCGTTAAAGCAATTGGAGGAAGAAGGGGACCTCCTTCAGGGTCACCGTTTATAGCTGCGAAACCGCTCATTGCTTCCGCTAAAGTCGCAAATCCGGCTCGGTCTCGGTAGGGACCAGTTTGCCCAAAACCAGTCAAGCGGGTGATCACTAGTTTCGGGTTTATCGCAATTAGGTCGTCTGGGATCAGTCCAAGCGCTTCTAATTTACCTGGTCGAAGGTTTTCGATTAGAACGTCAGCAACACTCAACATTTTTCGCAGCGTTTGTAAATCATCTGCTTTTCTGAGGTCTAAAGTTACCGCTCTCTTGCCACGATTAACTAGCTTCCACCAGAGAGTTTCACCATCGGATGCACGCCATCCAATATTTCGCACTGTGTCTCCCGATGGGCGCTCAACTTTTACTACGTCAGCACCAAAATCAGCTAAATAACGAGCACAATGGGGGCCCGCAAAAACAGTTGAGAGGTCAATAACTTTAAGATCGGCGAGTGGCATTAGCTAGAGACTGTCGCGCAAACAGTTAGCTCGTCAAACCGGTATTAAGGTTCGAAAACAACTTGAGCATTATTGAACGGCAAATTTAATAGTTTCTGGCCGGCCAAGTACTTGTTCCATTCCACCATCGACCGCTGAATTTCCATTGCGACGCGTCGGGACTGGAATCAAGCGTTTTTGGTTTCGGCCACAAAATTTCGAGTGCCGCACCGATTGCTGCTACCTCTTCGTCTGTAGGGGCAGGAGTCATGTTCTCAATAGAAATTGAATTCATAATGGAATGTTTCCATGCTTGCGTTTCGGCAGATCTTCACGCTTTGTTGCGATCATTCGAAAAGCGGCAATGACCTTACGGCGAGTTTCTACCGGATCGATAACTGCGTCAATTATTCCTCGTTCAGCTGCCACATAAGGGTTTGCATATTTTTCTGTGTAATCATTTACAAGTTCTTCTTTCCTCGACACCGGGTCTGCAGCTTGCTGCAGTTCGCGACGATTCAATATTTCAACAGCTCCTTGTGGACCCATTACTGCCAGTTCTGCTGTTGGCCAAGCGTAGGAGACATCGCAACCAACTGATTTCGAATCCATCACAACGTACGCACCACCATACGCTTTTCGGGTTATCACTTGAACTCTTGGCACTGTCGCCTCGCAATAGGCATACAAAAGTTTGGCACCATGACGGATAATTCCACCATGTTCTTGGTCAACGCCAGGCAAAAATCCTGGCACATCTACGAAAGTTAGAAGTGGGATATTAAAGGCATCACAGAAGCGAACAAATCGGGCAGCTTTTTCGGAAGATTCAATATCTAACACGCCAGCCATTATCATCGGCTGATTACCTACGACTCCTATCGATCGACCATCGATTCGAGCAAATCCACAAAAGATAGAGCCAGCCCAACCCGCTTGATATTCCATGAAATCGCCGTCGTCTACAACTTCAGCGATTACGTTCTTCATGTCGTAGGGGACGTTGGCGTTTTCTGGAAGGACATCTGTAAGCGATGGACAATCACGATCAGGGTCATCGCTGCAATCCAATACAGGTGGCCCATCAAGATTGTTCGATGGGAGAAAAGACAACAGGAGCTTCACATCGTCCAATACTGTCTCTTCATCGGGAGCTACAAATGAAGCAACTCCAGACTTCGTACTGTGAGAACCTGCACCTCCAAGTTCTTCTAACGTCACATCTTCTCCGGTAACCGTTTTCACAACATCGGGCCCAGTAATAAACATATGACTGGTATCGCGCACCATGAAAATAAAGTCGGTCATTGCTGGTGAATAAACGGCTCCGCCGGCGCATGGTCCCATAACCACACTGATTTGCGGTATTACCCCAGAGGCTCGCACATTACGCCTGAAAATGCCACCATAACCAGCGAGTGAAACAACACCTTCTTGGATTCGCGCACCAGCTCCATCATTTAAACCAATCATCGGTGCACCCACAGATTCTGCTAGGTCCATCACTTTGTGAGTTTTTTCAGCAAAAACTTCGCCCAAAGCCCCACCGAATACGGTGAAGTCTTGGCTTGACACAAAAACCTTTCGGCCGTCTATTGTGCCCCACCCTGTAATAATGCCATCGGTATAAGGCCGTTCATCCAGTCCAACATCGTGAGCACGGTGGCGTGCCAACATATCCAGCTCATGAAAAGAGCCAGCATCGAGTAAGTACTCGATGCGTTCTCGAGCGAGCATCTTTCCTTTTTCTTGTTGGCGTTGGACAGATCTTTCTGACCCTGCGTTCAGAGCTGCACTCCGACGATTTTCAAGATCAAGCAAACGTTCAGACATATTTAGATTAGCCACGAGGTCTGATCGTACCGTCCTATTGAGTATCGTCCCATTCTCATCGGCTCAATTCAGGAAATGGTTGCTTTAAAAATTTTAGTAAGGTTGATTAAGTTCGATCATATTTCCTGCTGGATCGAAAAAAAAGGTCTGTTTGGCAGACGTACCTGGAAGCGGTTTCGGGTCTCGAACTTTGACCCCCTTCTCTCTCAGCTTTCCAACAGTCGCATTAATATCTTCCACCCGAAAAGCCCAATGCTGACCTTTAGGAGGTTCCCAATTTTCTACTTCGATTAAATGCACTTCAGCTCCTCCTGAAGTTCGCAACCAACGGCCATTAAAACCGAAGTCAGGTCGATCAAGGACTTCCATACCCAGGACATCGGTATAGAAAGGGGCTGTGCCCTCAACGTCTGCAACATTTATAGACACATGATGGACTGTTCCTAGTTCCATTTCAACCCCTTAGGCATTTCAGAAACGAGCTTCGTAACTCGTTCAAATAAACTTGGTGCAGAGATATTCTCACAGATATCGCCAAAGTTACTCCTTGGTCTTTCCCATCGCAGCTCATCAACGGTTTTACTGACCGGAGCATCGGTTCGAACAGTAGCTATTTTCTTAAAAAGAAGCGCTAATTTTTTATTGTTAGCCAAAACATTCGCTAGCTTCTCTCCTCCGCGAACAGATACGTCCCAGTCAGCATGATCAGCAGGGATTTGTTCAATAGTCTCATAATGGCTCAAAACCAATGCACTCGATTTAGGCCCCCAACCTTGAATACCCGGGAAACCATCGGCGCTGTCACCAACAAGTGCCAGGTAATCAGGAATCGAACACGGAGAAACTCCAAACTTATTTTTGATTGCTAGCTCATCTAAGACAACATCTTTACGTCTATCCCACTGCACTATGTTACCGCCGACACATTGCCCTAAATCTTTGTCCACAGTGCAAATAAAAATTTTGTCAACTCGCAAATCTCTTTGGGCCATCAAGGCACCGGCAGCTAACCCATCATCAGCTTCAAACTCGACCATCGGCCAGACTGGAATCCCTAAAGCTGATAACGACTCTTCTAGAGGTAAAAACTGGCATAAAATTTCTGGATCAACAGCCGAGCCATCTTTATAATCATCCCAAAGCTCATTGCGGAATGAGCTAACTACGTGATCCGTTGCTACGGCTATATGTGTTGCTCCATTCTCGAGAAGACTAACTATGTTTCCAAGGACACCTCTGAGTGCCCCTATCTCAATTCCACTAAGAGATTTTTTTGAAGGCACGGCATAGAAATATCTAAATAGCTCATACGTTCCATCAATAAGATGAACATTCATATTACCTCATATGCAATTGAATGGACTTAACCTGACCTTAGCCGTCTAACCTAGAGAAGACTTAATAACTTTTATAGGGGGACTCGCCATGAAGGTGCCGTTCACAATTGCAGATTTCTTGTACCGAGCTGAGAACGCCTACAGCGATCGAGTCGCCTTGGTCGATGAGCCCGGAGCTCCCGGAGGCGATTTAGGTGAATTAACCTGGAGTCAATTTGCTCAAAAAGCTCGTAGCCAAGCAGCCAAGCTCGATCAACTAGGGATCGGGCAAGGCGAGCGAGTCGCAATGGTTTCGCAAAATTCCGGCAGACTCATGACTTCTTTTTATGGAGTTTCGGGCTATGGCCGTGTTTTCGTTCCCATCAATTTTCGCCTGAGCCATGATGAAATCGAATACATCATTGACCATTGCGGGGCATCGATGCTTTTGGTTGATCCGTCGATGGAGGATATTTGCAAAGACATCGATGTTGATCATTTCGTTGTCATGGGCACCGACTCAGATGACCAAATGTATCTCGACGGAGTAGAACCAATAGTTTGGGAACCCGATGAGGATTCTACAGCGACAATTAATTACACCTCCGGGACAACAGCACGCCCAAAAGGAGTTCAACAGACTCACCGCGCTTTATGGGTAAACGCAACGACTTTCGGCTGGCATGCAGGTGTAAGTGACCGTGACAACTATTTACATACGTTGCCGATGTTTCATTGCAATGGATGGGGAATGCCTTATGCCATAACGGGGATGGGTGGTAAACACGTTGTTCTTCGAGAAGTACGCGGCGAAGACATATTGGAACGTGTCCAAGAGCACGATATTACGCTTATGTGCGGCGCTCCGGCCGTGGTCTCTGCAGTTCTTGAAGCAGCACAAAACTGGCCCGGAGAGATACCTGGTAAGGGTCGTGTTCGAATGGTCGTAGCAGGAGCTCCGCCACCCACCAAAACTATTGCCAGAATGCAAGATGAGTTAGGATGGGAATTTATTCAAATTTATGGCCTTACCGAAACAGCACCTCTACTAACTATGAACAGGACCCGCTCCGAGTGGGACCACTTAGATCCGGAGGAGAAGGCACGAAAATTAAGTCGCGCAGGTGCCCCCGCAGTTGGCGTGAAAATAAAGATTGATGACCAAGGAGAAATTCTTGCAAGGTCAAACGTCGTACTCGAAGGTTATTGGGAACAACCGCAAGCAACTGCAGAAGCTATTGTCGATGGCTGGTTCCATACAGGTGATGGTGGGACCTTAGATAACGAGCACCACCTAACTATTTCCGATAGAAAAAAAGACGTAATTATCTCTGGCGGGGAGAATGTCTCTTCGATAGAAGTGGAAGACGTTTTATTTGGCCATCCGTGTGTAGCTGAAGCTGCCGTTATCGGTGTTCCGCATGAAAAATGGGGAGAAACTGTTAAGGCACTGGTCGTTATCGCTGAGGGTGAATCTGCAAGTGAGCGAGAACTAATTGAATATTGTCGAGAAAAAATGGCGCATTACAAGTGCCCCACATCAATCGAAATACGAGATGAACTTGCTCGGACAGCGACAGGAAAACTTCAAAAATTTAAGCTCAGAGCACCTTATTGGGATGGCATGTCCAAGCAAATAAACTAAGCGTTTTCTGGATACCGAGCTTCATACCGGTAAACAAATTCACTAAGAGCATCAACTCTAAGAGTTGATGCTCTTAGACTTACAGTGATGGCGCCGGAAGATACTCGACAACTGCCCGAACGAGAGCTTGCCGTTCAATGGAGAGTTGAAGCTCTTGCAGCACAAGCTGAGATAAGCGTCGATACAATCCGTTATTACCAAAAGATAGGGATACTACATCCGCCCGAACGAGTTGGCCGAATAGCTATTTACACCAGTACCCACCTAGTGCGATTAGCCAAGATTCGAGAGCTTTCCCAAGCAGGATTCTCACTCAATCAGATAGAGCGCCTAGTAGACACTGACCGAGACCCATTATTTGGGGCCCTACAATCCAAAGACACAACACTTTCATTACAACAGTTAGTAGAAGTTTCCGGATTCCCGCAAGAAATCGTTGAGTTAGCAGTCGATGCAGGCTTGATCACCTCATTACCCAATGACCCAACAAGATTTAATTCAGAAACACGCGATATGTTGTCGGCTGGCTCAGCACTTCTAGCAGCTGGTTTACCTCTAGATGAGCTACTACAGTTAGCAACACGCCACGCAGAAAATGTGGAAGAAACAGTAGATGATGCAATTCGTCTTTTTCAGAATTATCTAAAGCCGAACGATCGAGACCAACGCTCTGAGATCGTCGCCAATCTTGTTCCTCTCGTTAGTGACCTTGTGGGAGGTCACTTCCGCCAGACGTTGATAAACCAGGCAAGCACCCGCCTTTTACGAACAGATCCTGTTTTTGAAAGCGGGGAGGAATCACAGGTAGACAACCCAGGAACTCCAGAACGTGTTCACACGAGCTTCAAATTTATTAGAGAGCTTGTCCCAGGGTGCAACGCATTGGCAGTTTTCAATGCAGCAAAAGGTTTACCGCGCGCGTTTTGGTCGATTCCTGAATCAGGAATCACTATGACCGCCATTGGTGAAATTTTTTCAGCTTCCTCCAGAAACCACCAAGAGCGATTCTCAGATATCTCTGCGGATATCGGCAAACTTGATCTGGAAGTCACCGGTGTGGATGGGCCACCGGAAAGTGGGCCCCTATTGATAGGTGGCATTGCTTTTTCCGATCAGCAAACTGGTCGTCCTCCCGATTGGCTCACATTCGGAGCAGGACGTTTAGTACTTCCAGCATTACTTATAGCTGAGACTCCTGATGGCACATTTGCCACTCGATGTAGAGAAACTGATTATGAATATCTGCTTAGTTCTACCTATCTACCTTCAACGCTAGGGGAAGTCACAGAGGTAGACCATCGCAAAGATCCCAACTATGAAGCTCTAGTTGCTAACGCATTAGAAACAATCGCTTCAGGTGAGCTAGACAAGGTCGTCGCAGCAAGGTCACTTAGCATTTCAGGCACTTTAGATGAGACCGTCATTCTTAAACGTCTGTGTGAAAGATTCCCTAATTGTGCCACCTTCGCTTTTGACTATGGTGGCCCTATTTTTTTAGGGGCCAGCCCTGAACTTCTCATATCCAGGAACGGGTTAAGAGTGGATACTATGGCCCTAGCAGGAAGCCGGCCACGCGACCAAGACTCAAATATTGATGCCCAGCTTCGAGAAGAGCTTATTGCTAGTGCAAAAGAACGTCGCGAACATCAAATAGTCGTTGATGATATCCGTGCGACCCTGCGTAACGCAGGCGTTCTACTTGATGGCAATAGCAGTACCGGGGTTCTTCGACTAAAAAGAAATCAACATTTATCGACACCAATAGGGGGTGAGCTGACAGCTTTCACTAGCACACTCGATTTAGTTTCAAACCTGCACCCAACGCCAGCGGTCGCCGGCTTACCCAGACGTTCCTCGCAAGACTGGATTAACCGTAACGAGAGTTTTGATCGCGGCTGGTACGCAGGCCCAGTTGGATGGCTGACCCTTAATGGTGCTTGCGAATTTCGAGTTGCGTTGAGATCAGGGCTAATGCACAAAGACAACATAGTGTTGTTCGCCGGCGGTGGGATAATTGAAGGATCAGTTCCTTCTCATGAGTTAGCCGAAACAAGCATAAAATTTGAGGCCCTGCTCGGAGTATTAGGACTTTCCGAATGATGAGCGATCCATATCTAGCTACTACCGCTTTCTTCACAGAACTGCTTGACCAAGGATTAACTGACATATTGGTATCCCCTGGTTCTCGATCTACTGCGCTTGCGATAAGTGCCCAAAAAACTATTGGCTTTAAGGTCATGGTTCACTTAGATGAACGATCTGCTGGTTTTTGGGCCCTCGGTATTGCTAAGGCTTCAAACCGACCCGTAGTTTTGATTTGCACTTCAGGAACAGCGGCCGCAAATTATTTGCCTGCTGTGGCCGAGGCTCACTTCAGCCAGATCCCCTTAATCGTCATCACGGCCGATCGTCCTCTAGAACTTCAGGATCGAGGAGCCGGACAAACAATCAATCAGTCGGGGATTTACGGTGCGCATGTTCGTTGGGCCTGTGAACTTCCTATCGCTGATCACGCTTCTCCTGAATGGTTTCAGTCAACAGCCGCCCGATCATTTCAAATCGCGACAGGATCTCATCCTGGTCCAGTTCACCTGAATTGGCCATTGCGGGAGCCACTCGAACCAGTTAATAAAGTTTTACCCAAAATTTCGAGTAAGCCAATTACGTTAACTCGGCATGCAAGTGTGATTAACTCCCAGGCATTAGAGGTTCTTCAAAACTTCGCAAATCATGAAAATGGGTTACTGCTAGCAGGTCCAATGTCCACGGACCTGTCAGAAGCTGTCGCTAGCTTTTGCATCAAAACCGGATGGCCTCTTTTAGCAGAACCACTCTCTCAACTAAGGCGTCAACTGCCAGGAGTCAATGTCATTTCACATTACGATCACTTACTACGAACACCGTGGATAGAACGTAATGCACCAACGGCCGTAGTGCGAATAGGCCAGCCAATGACTTCTAAACCTATGAGACTTTGGCTAGAGCGACACCGTCCTCAACATTTGCTGATTGGTGATGGAATTGCTTGGACCGATGCAAGTACAACTACAACGGCGTTATTAGACACAAGCACAGAAATTTTAGGGCAAGTGTCTGGAACCGGCGGTTCGAAAGATTGGTCGGAAAAATGGGTAGCAGCTGATAACGCCGCAAGGGTTGCTATTAACGAAGTTTTAGATGCTGGACCATTACTTGAAGCATCGATAGCTCGGGAATTTGGGCGAAGTCTTCCTGACAGCGCAGTTCTGTATGTGTCTAACTCTATGCCAGTTCGAGATATCGACTCTTTTTTCGAGGCCAACTCATCCAATTTAACGTGTTTCGGTAATCGAGGGGCAAGCGGAATTGACGGACTAATTTCTTCAGCTGCTGGAGTAGCCTCAACGGGGAGGAATACCACCCTATTTATCGGCGACCTCGCTTTTATTCACGACGTCAGCGGTCTTTTGGCTGCTTCGCAGCACAATATCGACCTCACAATTGTGGTGTCTAACAACAATGGCGGAGGTATTTTCTCTTTCCTGCCTATAGCGCAAAACCTTGATACTCAAAATTTTGAAAAATTATTTAGAACACCACAAAAGCATTCGGTCAGAGACTTGTCGAAAGTCGTTCAAGGTGAATACACCGCAATCTCGTCACTATCTGAACTTGGGGATGCTTTAAGGCGTTCTACTAGAGGTTTGCGAATTATTGAAGTGATGGTAAATCGAGATGCAAACCTCGAACAACATCATCAGATTACATCTTCGGTAAGCGAGGCAACTGACTGTTTATGAGGCATAACGTAAATATCAATGACATCTCATTGGCCTATGAATCAACTGGGACAGGGCCATTTCTTATGTTGATCCACGGCTTCACCGGTAGCTCATCAACTATGAGCCATTTATGTGAAGCACTTGCTCCCTACAGAACAGTTTTAAGTGTCGATTTGATTGGGCATGGGAAGTCTGATTCTCCTCAACAGATAGATCACTACACGATAGAAAGCAATATTGCTCACCTACAAGGTATCTTGCAGCACGCAGGCGCTAAAAAAGCTGATCTCGTTGGCTATTCGCTCGGCGGCAGAATAGCCCTCTCCTTCGCTAATGCGTTTTCGAATACGGTGGAATCCTTGTTTTTGATCGGAACTAGTCCTGGCATAAATAGTAATGAGGCGTTGGTCCGAAAAATTTCTGACTCCGATTTAGCTTTGTTGATAGAAAGCGATGGTCTCGAAGTTTTTGTAGATCAATGGATGCAGCTACCAATTTGGAAAAGTCTTCAAGAGCGCATCGGACCTGCTAAGTGGAAAGAAAGCCGAGAGCAGCGACTAGCAAACACATCAGCAGGTTTAGCTAATAGTCTTCGGGGAAGCGGAGTCGCCTCAATGCCACCGTTACACAATTTCCTTCACCTAATTACTAACCCAGTACATTTAATTGCGGGAGAAGAAGATCCAAAGTTTTCTCAGCTAGCAGAACAGATGAATCAACTTTTCCCAAATGGACAAGTGCATATAGTTCCAAATGCCGGACACGCCGCTCACCTTGAACAGCCAAAATTTGTGTCTGACTTAATCATCAAGGCTCTGAAGTGAAACTCAACCTTACTAGCGATGAGCTTCAACTTCGAAAACCAATACTTACTGCTCACGGCGAAATTAAAAAACGTGAAATATTAGTGGTGACTGCAACTCAAGACAACGTTTCCGGTAGCGGAGAAATAGCTCCACTACCGGGATTTGGTTTAGAAAGCCTAAAAGATGCTTCCGAGTCATTGCACACTTGGATAGAAGATGGACCTTTTCCTTCGTCTACTGGGGCTGCGGGAGCCGCATCCTGCGCCCTCACCCAACTAAAGGCAGCGCTTAAAGGTGTGTCTCTTGATATTTTTCTCAGTTCTCGAGTTCTTTCAAATAGAGATCTGTCAGTTCAATCGCTAATAGGAGCAGAAAGTATTAGCGACGTAGAAAATATGGCTCAAGTTGCCATAGCTAATGGATACAAAGCAATCAAACTAAAAGTCGGTGCACTCTCTGAGACTTCAGACATAGCTCGGATAACAGCAGCCCGTAATACTATTCCTGACCATATTCACCTGCGTCTAGATGTGAATCAAGGTTGGAACTTTTCGAGCGCTCAGAGAGTCTTAAAGGCCATCAGCCACCTCAACATTGATTATGTCGAAGAACCCACGAACAACTTGTCAGACTACAAACAGCTCCGATCAGTATCTGGCATTAAACTCGCCGCCGATGAACACCTATCTGAAATAAATACCGCACATGATGTTATCCGGTCCGGACTTGTCCAAGTTGCCGTTATTAAACCAACAGTTCTAGGTGGTCCACAAGCCGCGTATGATCTTTCACGAAATGCTCAGGACCTTAATGTTCGATGCGTTGTATCATCTTTCATAGATGGACCCGTCGGCCTACGAGCAGCTAGAGACCTAGCACTAGCAATAGCTCCCGATGAAACTCATGGAGTAGGAACCGGAGCGTTGTTCTCTGACCCAATTCCCTCAGATGTGCTTCCTAACCATGGCTTTCTAAGATCTGGTACTTAGCTACAAACTATTTGAACCGCTCTACTAGATGGGGTCTCTTCTCAGACTCCCGCATTGTTAGTCCAACTTGAGCAGCTCAGAGGCACCGTATTCAGAGCAAAGATTTTTTAACTTTGCCGAGAGCCGTTTTAGGTAAGCTCCTCCTTACTTCTATCTGCCTTGGAGCACAAAAAGCTGGCAACGTAGCTTTTACGTGATCGCGCACTTCACCAAGCGATGGAATGGTTACGCCCTTAGCAAGAACTGCTACGACTACAACTTGCTGACCCCATTCCGAGTCAGTCCTTCCCACCACTGCACATTCCTTAAAAGCATGAAAATCCGACAAAGCTTTTTCAACAGATAACGGCCACACATTTTCTCCGCCAGTAATAATCATTTCACTATTACGGCCAAAAATTTCCAAGATTCCATCAGGGCCGATCGCTCCAGCATCTCCAGTTCCGTACCAACCCTCGGGAGTAATCGGCGCTGAGCCATCTCGATAACAGCGCATTAGCATTGGGCACCGAAGTTGAACTTCATTGTCAACTATCCGAAGCTCTACTTGATCTAAAGGCACACCGTCATACACAACTCCGCTACCTGTTTCAGTCATCCCATAAGTAGTGACAACGTTTATCGGCCGCTTAGCTGGTACTGCCGAGCCACCCACTAGAACTCGTCGGAAATGGCTGCTATCAATGCGCTCCATCGCAGTTGGAACGAGCGAAGTTAACGTAGCGCCGCGCTCAGCAGCAGCGACTACGCGATCTTTGTCAAAGGATCCATGAACTTCTAAAGGGGTGCCCGTGTGTAGCGCTCGACAAATGACTGACAAACCGCCGACATGAGAAACAGGAAGACATGAAAGCCACTTATCTTGACCCGGGTCAACTTTCAAAAAAGCGCTCGTAGCCTCTGCGCTTGCTTCAACAGCTTCATGCGTTAAAACGGCACCCTTTGGGTTACCTGTGCTGCCACTTGTAGCTACTACAAGGGCATCTCCCAGTTCGACTGGATAGCCTTGCGTCCTAGTTTCCCCAGAAACATCAATAATTTTTGATGCGCCCATTTCCGATATCAAATGCTTCTGCATCTTCAACGGAAATCGTAAATCTACAGGGAATACCGCGTCACCATTATCCCACGCGCGACTTAACTCTTTCACGAACTCAGGCCCACCCGGAAGAGCTATGGCGACGAGGCGATTCATGCTTTCGAAGATATCTGGTTATCCGAAAACGCGTGCAATCAAAATTACCGTTGAGACTGCTATCAGGACCGTTATCAAATAATCGAAACCGGCGGGTTTTATTCGCCGACCGACATAAGAACCGATCGGAAGTACTATCCCAACAATAATTGAAGCGAGCGCACCTCCAATTAGTCGACTCGCTGTCCAATTGCCTGTCAACGTTATAGTTGCTATCTGTGTCACAGCCGCCGGTAAAAAAACTGAGGACGTTGAAAAAATAAAGCCTTGCCTGTCAAGCTCATAGCCTTGAAACCATGCCGCTACAACCGGGCCTGAGATTCCTATAGCTCCTTGGCTGAAACCACACATTGCTGCGACCAACACAAACAATTTTTTTCTGGTCTGTCGCTCCCAAACAATTGCTTTCTTACTGATAAACCGACGACTCAGGTAACACAATAAGAGAACAGCTAGAAATAACAGTAACCATCTTTCATCAATTTTCGACAACGCCCACGCACCAGCAGCAGCACCTCCACAGCCGACTATTATAAAGGACATTAAATTTTCGGGTTTTTTAGCCAACCTATGCTCATATACGAGCGCCGCATTGCTTAGAGCTGTCGGGAACGCCATCACTAGCACCGCTTCTTCAATCCCCACGAAAATAGTAATCACCGGAACAGCTATTAGTGGCAGCCCTAAGCCAGTCATTCCTTTTACTGCTGCGCCGGCAGTCACAGCAACCGCAACAATCAAATATTCGCTACCGTTCATACAGACAGCAGTGCGACAGCAACCTGTGCAGCAACCGTCGCGTTATTTTCTGCTAGAGCTAGATTCGCTGGGATACTTTGACCACCGGTTGCCTTAGAAATCGAAGCAAGGACTACTGGGGTTATCTCAGGGCCCTTTAAGCTAAGCCTTTCCACTTCAGCTAAGCCAGCTTCCAATGCTGTAGCCACCACACTCGGATCTATTTCGGCATCAATTGGAATAGGCACTCCCAATAAAGTTCCGCCTTGCCCTAAATTTGTTCTGGTTCGATGAACTATCGCTACGTCAGTTACATTATCGAGCCGGCTCGAAACACTTAAACCCGAACTTCGTAGATAAAAAGCAGGGAAAAAATCAGTTTGCCAACCTAAGACTGGCACAGACAATGTCTCTAAACACTCAAGCGTTTTAGGAAGGTCGAGAAATGATTTAGCTCCGGCACTGACAACTAAAACCGGATGATTAGAGATAGCCAGAAGATCCGCAGAAATATCTCCGGTAACGTCCGCTCCCCTATGAACGCCTCCAATTCCACCAGTCGCAAAAACCTCAATTCCCAGGGCACTTGCTATAACCAGACTCGCCGAAACAGTCGTAGCTCCAACGCTCAGCTTTTTTGCTACTGAAGTTGAAAGGTCCCTCGCTGCTACTTTTGTTGTCGATTCTAAAATTCTTTCCTGAGCATCGGGATTTACGCCGGCACATAAATCGCCGTCTAGAACAGCAGTCAATGCAGGAACTGCCCCCGCTTTACGCACAGCGCTGAAGCAACGATTCAAAGCTTCTTCATTTGACGGAGATGGAAGTCCGAGGTTGCTGAATATCGTCGATTCGAGTGCGACAACAGCCTTTCCTGTATCTAAAGCGTCTTGCACTTCTTCACTAGTCTTTACTTGGTACTTCAAACTAATCCTTTTAATTCAACTAATAGCTCTAAGTCTTTCAGGTCGGACACGAAAAGAACAAAGACCTTCTACTCTGTGTAAATGCTAATTGAAGTGAACCATCCGATTATCCTGGAAAAGATAACTCGGCTTCGCGATGTTAAGACTCCCTCTCAAGAGTTTCGTGCACTAGTTATAGAACTCGGTATGTTGCTAACGCTATATGCCACAGACCATCTACCTATCACACCAGTTGAAGTGAAAACACCGCTAATGACATCTACTGGGGTGTCTTTGCAGGGCGGAAATCCTGTAGTCATATCTATTATGAGAGCCGGTAATGCTCTCCTCGAAGGTGTACTGCGGAGTATCCCTGCATCAGATGTGGGCCACATCGGACTAGTAAGAGATGAAGAAACCCTTCAACCCTTAGAGTATTTAGTTAAATTACCGATTCTGTCAAACCGTCATGTGATTGTTGTTGACCCCATGCTCGCAACCGGCAACAGCGCCAATGCAGCGTTAAACAGCGTCGCTTCGTTCAACCCTGCGTCGACAACTCTCATGTGCCTCGTCGCTGCACCAGAAGGGCTAGCAAAAATTCAACACCACCATCCAGATATTCGTATTGTCACCGCAGCAATTGATAATAGACTGAATGAAAAAGGCTACATCTTGCCAGGTTTAGGAGATGCAGGTGACCGCATATATGGAACCGAATAGCCCCAAGGTAAAACTCACTCCGCCTTTCGAGTGGCTGCACGATCATATTCAGATAATCGATCAAACCTGTCTGCCTGAAGAGCTAAAACTACTAAAAATTAATGATAGTGAATCAGCTGTACAAGCAATCAAACGTCTTGCTATACGTGGCGCACCAGCACTAGGCGCTTTCGGCGCCCTAGCTGTTGTGGTCGGGTTAGACGAGGCCAAGTCCGCTAACCGAGAAGATGCAGAAGCGCGACTATCTGAGCTCAGAGTTTTAATCGGCGATGCTCGACCCACAGCCGTCAACCTACGTTGGGCTGTTGATCGCGTCATCAATTTTGGACTGAAATCCGCCGGAGGTGTCGCCGAGATTAGGGAATCAATCCTCGCTGAAGCTCACAGAGTGGCCTCGGAAGATATGGATGCATGCGCAGCTATCGGACTATTCGGAGCAGAACTGCTTAACGGACTAGAAAAAATTGGAACCCATTGCAATGCAGGGCGTTTAGCTACTGCAGGTATCGGAACTGCCTTAGCACCCTTCTACACCAGAAAAAAAGCCGGTAAACCGATATCTGCTTTCGCAGCAGAAACTCGACCCCTTCTGCAAGGAGCACGTCTAACAGCTTGGGAGCTGCAAGAAGCTGGGATAAACGTAACAGTTGTTCCTGATGGAGCCATGGCATCGATAATTTTGTCAAATCACCTAGATGCTTTTATCGTTGGGGCCGATCGAATCGCCTCTAATGGTGACTCAGCGAACAAGATCGGGACCGTTAGTCATGCTCTCGCTGCCAAAGAAGCAGGAATACCTTTCTATGTCGCAGCGCCCACTTCGACCATTGATTTTTCTATAGAGACTGGGACAGAAATCGAAATTGAGCAACGAAGCCCCACTGAGGTACACGCTGTCAATGGCCAGCGATCCACCCCTCCCGGCGTTAGTGCTTTAAACCCAGCATTCGATGTGACGCCCAGTCGACTTATTACAGCAATTATCACCGAAGTAGGTGTGTTGCTGCCTCCATACAAGGACTCTATTACCGACGCTATTAAGTTAGCCGGAAAGCAAAAATGAAAAATCTTTGGGATGACACAGATGCTGAATTATGGACTGGAGATATAGGTAAGTGTGTCTATGGCTCTCGCTTACTCGGATCAAACCCGGCGCTCGTTCTACACGGAGGTGGCAACACCTCAGTAAAGACGACTGGACTCGATATTCATGGAGAAAATATTGAAATTCTTCATGTCAAAGGAAGCGGTTGG
>CAJQGN010000295.1 GCA_905477545.1 uncultured Acidimicrobiales bacterium
ATTAAAGGCCTGAGAATGCTCTTCGTAATCAGTAGCTTCAGACTCGTTCTCATGATCTTTATCTTCATCGTGATGCATTTCATGAGGATGAAAGTCTCGCTCGCCAATCGCAGCCGACGCTATACCGGCAACAATTAGGCCTGCCCCGGCTGCTACTAGCGCCGTGGCGACAATAGCTCGCCGTATCTCTGGCTTAGCGTAAAGCACAAATGCAAATGCCAATACTACTGAGGAAAGCCCTAACGCAATCCAACTTGCATTACTTTTGCTAGCTGCCAAAAATACTCGAGAGATGAGCAGAACCGGAATTGCGATACTCAGCGCCCCATAGAGAGGGATTTCGAATGGAGCAATTAATCTGTCTCTCTCAGTAGCGTTTGCAACCTGATCTTTGGAAAGCCGGTCGGCCCAGGCGCTTACGGTCCATTCGACCGCTGCGGTAATAATAGTGGCCAACCCAAGAATTGCTATAAATCCATCTGTCGTGAGACCAACCATTAAAAGTCCGAGACCGAAAGCAGACATAACCGGCCAGTAGGCAGGAGTCGCTGGGTAGGAGTGAGATCGTTGACGATCTATAGAGTCATTGTCTCCTAAGGACAACGCCAATGCAGTTAAAAGTGCAAAGGCAGCAGCAGCTGTGCCTAGCACTATGGTTCCGAACATCACCACGTGACCCGTCTCATCTAGACCAGTCACAATCCCGAGTATTATTGCTGCCGCTGCGGCCACCGCTATGCGACCGGCGAAATATCTACTTGCTATGCCGAGCATCGTTCTCCTACTTGACCACGTATACGGCGTACCAGGTAACAGTCCAAGCGACCGCTACAAAGTCCCAGAAAAACACTGCCGAGCCAAGTGGCGTGCTCCCATGCTGACCAACACTTCCGCCTACTGATCTAAGTCCCATCAAACCTAGATATATCAGACCGACGACTACTAATGCCAAAGATAGCCCAGTGGTTGCGAACGCAAGGTTTGGGTACTCCCCTGAACCTATTTCTAATTCCATTCGGTTAAGGCTATAAATAACCATATTCACAAAACCGAGACCGAGCACAATTGTGGTTGCTATAGCTGTCCAAGCATGCGCTGTGTCTCGCCTTCTACTAGCCCATAGCGCCCAGTGAGCGGTAACCATAGACGTATACAAAGTTAGGAGAGCATAATCGAACTGCGGGTTAGGAACCTTTAGCCCATTTAACCATTCGCTTCCAGGATGAATACCTGAAGCATGGCGCCTAGCCATATACATACCCAAAGCGCCAGCTACCATCATTGCCGCAGCAGCTATGGCAAAACCCGTCGCTACAAACTGGGCCCTTGGACGCTGAGGTTCTCCCGAAACAAGAGTTGGTGTGTTATCAGCCATTAGACGCCGCCTCCTCCGCCTCGGCAATGTCCAATAATGGTGTACCTGAGCTAAGGTCCTGCAGTTCTGCAAGCTGTCCCATAGCAGGAGGAGAGGAAAGTAACCATTCCGGTGACTGTCCGGACCACGGATCGTCAGTGGCCTCTATTCCTTTTTTCAGAGTTATTGAAACAAACATATTGAGTAACAGGAGTGCTACCCCAGAAAGCACTATTAACGTTCCTGCGAGCCCGAGCGCACTGAGTCCTTCAGCCCCTGAGTCATCAACCAAATTTGAATATATCGAAGTCATTGATGGATCTTCGTACACAAAATCAGGTTGGTCCGTAAGTAGCCCAGACAAGAATGGTCCCACAGACGCTAGGAAGGCCCCACCTGCAATCACTAGAAAGTTTAATTTACCAAGAAGCTCATTTAATTGGCGGCCCCATATCTTCGGCGCCCACCAATGAACTGCTGCTAGAACGCCAAGAAGGCCAGCACCATAAATCATCACAGATTGCTGACCAGTGATCCAGGTGGTCATTCTGAGTTGAGCATTACCTAAGTTTCCACGGTCCCCAATTTCTAACCAGTCAACTCCAGCTCCTATAAATCCACATAAAGCTCCGGTTAATAAAAATTTTCCTGCTCCAAGAGATGCTAACAACGAAGTCGTTATTTCGGGGACCTTACGATTTTGCATTAATGTTTGAATCAGCGCGAACCCAACAAGGGCAAGAAGCCCTGCAATTGCAAGCAGTGCTCCGCCATACATGGCAACAAGGACAACTCCTTCGGCGCCGTCAATTATGTCAGAGCCTTCATTGGTTATGGCAAAGTTCGCCCAAGCCCCAAACCCAAAGAGTCCTAAAAGACCAATGCTGAAGTACATCGCTAACGGCTCAAATACTCGTCGTTTAGCTGAAGCAAGCACTATTTCGCTTGCTATGCCGAGAACGGGTACCGAATACAGGAATAATTGAGGCGCTCGATAAAGCCAGTCGATTCGTTCCCAAATACCAAAATTACCGCCGAGGAAAACTCGTCCATATCGATGATCGATATAAAGTATTACTAATTGCCCTAGCAGCACAGGCAGACTAACTACAAGCATCGACGCGGTGACCAGAGCAGACCACGAGTACGGCGGTGTCGTATCCATATACAAGCCCGGAGAGCGCATTGTCATAGCTGTGGCACCAATTACGACCGCACCAATCAATAGACCGATGACCAACCCTCCAACGGCCAGCATGTGAAGGTCAACTAAATCAGAGTTACCGCCGTAAGGTCCACCGTTACCGATATAGGAACCAAACAAAACCCCAGCAGATACAAGCCAAACCCAATATGAAGCAGCTGCAGCTCGAGGAAATGCTAGATTCCCAGCGCCTATTTGCAATGGCACGAGGTACATAGAGAAACCGAGAAAAATTGGAATTAGGAAAAGGAGAACTAACGTTTCGCGTGATAGCGCAAATAGTTGACCAAATGAATCTCCATCGAGAACAACAAAATCAGTTCCAGATGTAAGGTCGATACGAACTATGACATCGATGAGGACACCCACCAGCAACATAATGATTGCGCTAACGATATAGAGGCGCCCAACTCTCTTATGGTCCGCCGTCGTGAGCCAACCAAACGGGGTGGGATCTTCAGTTGTTGTTATAGCAGTCGCCATATCTGTCTTTGTTTCGGTCATGCTTGCGAGTCATTCTTAATATTGTTTTGATCTGCCACACAGAGAAGACAGCCACACAGTTTTGCGCAGACCGACACGGACAGGTAATGGTTTTGCACTCTACTCATCAGTTTGCCAGGGATCTAACTCAAGAGCAGGCTTATCTAAATACGATTTGTTCATTAAATGCCCTCGATTACTAGGACGTCCACGGCCATTGCTATAAACAGCAGCCCAAGATAGCTAATAGAATAATGAAAAACCTTCATGGCCTGAGCCATAGTCGGTCGTTTTAACAGCAAAACGGTGTGCCATAAAAAGATACCCCCGAATATGACAGATGCAGCTAAATAGACAAAACCAGTTTCTAAAACAAAATAAATCCAAAACGAAAGAGCAAGGACAATTATCGTATAACAAATCATTTGGATTGCAGTGCTGCGGACGCTCGAAACTACTGGAAGCATTGGTACATCAGCTGCTTTGTAGTCCTCAGCATATTTGATGGCTAAAGCCCAAAAGTGTGGTGGAGTCCAGAAAAAGATCACTGCGAAAAGCAACCACGGTGCCAAAGAGAGACTATTCGTAACGGCCGCCCAACCAACTAAAGCTGGGACAGCCCCTGCCGCTCCTCCGATGACAATATTCTGTTTTGAAGTTCTTTTAAGCCATAACGAATATACAAACACATAAAAAAGGGTTGCACTTATTGCTAACAAGGCCGATAAAAGATTCACCGCCAACCACAGAAGAACAAACGCCGAAACTTCTAGTAGAAACCCAAATAGCAATGCAGATCTGGGGGTAACGGCTCCTGTGACAAGCGGGCGAGCTTGGGTTCTCGCCATTAATCCATCGATATCTCGATCGATGTACATATTAAACGTGTTTGCACCACCAGCAGCCAACGCACCACCCATTACCGTAACGATCATTAACCAAACACTCGGAAGACCACGTTCTGCGACAATCATCGTCGGAACAGTAGTGATCAACAAGAGTTCTATAATCCGAGGTTTTGTCAACATGACAAACGCCCCGGCTCTGCTTGTGAACCGACGACCAGAAATTCCGGCCACCGTCGTGGACTGGTGCATCGGGTCACACGATACGGTGCTTAAGGCTCAGTCACCAAACAGGAGCCTTGATTCTTCGTGATTAGTTAAATCAACATCGGCGCTATAATTTGAGGTAAGTGAAATTTAAAGGCCTTTCTCCCAAAACATTCCACAAAATAACTCGGTTTGCACTTTGGTCTTTGGTGGCAATCGTGATCACCGGCGGAGCTGTTCGTTTGACCGGAAGCGGCCTCGGTTGCAGCGATTGGCCAAACTGTGAGCCTGGTCAGTTGGTACCCAAAGCCAACATTCATGGCTGGGTTGAATTTGGTAATCGGTTAATAACTGGTCTCGTTTCTATCGCTGTAATTTTTGCAGTCTCAGGGTCATTACTTCGCTACCCTCGCGATAAAACGTTGACATCTTGGTCAATAGGTCTTGTCGTTGGTGTAATTATTCAAATAATTCTCGGGGCAGTCACGGTTGTCACTCATCTTTCACCGCCGATAGTGATGGCTCACTTTCTTGTTTCTATGGTTCTAATTTGGAATGCAGTTGTTCTAGAGGCGAAGGCTTCGAATACTCGAAACACAGAAAAAGCAACTCTTCCATATACAAAAACTCACTGCTGGCTAGTCGGCACCACAACGGCAATAGCGGTATTTACCGGAACAATTGTTACTGCTTCCGGCCCCCATGGAGGTGATGAAAACGTCAACCGACTTAATTTTGATTTACCGGATGTCGCTCGTATCCATGGCGTTTCCGTATTTTTACTGGTTTTTTTTCTCGTAGGACTTAATCTTCGGCTTAAAGGGACACAGCAAAAAAACCTTTATCACAGCACAAAAACGATGCTCATCGTCGTTGCTGCTCAAGCTGCGATCGGTTACGTCCAGTACTTCAACCAGCTGCCCCCGCTCCTCGTGGCATGTCACATAGCAGGAGCTACAGCGGTTTGGATTAGTGCAGTTCGTCTGATGCTAAAGTCCGTCACAGCTAACTAATAAACAAAAAACTTTGCCAGAATTGGTATAACCCGCCGCTATTTCGCACAATAGAGACCGTGGGTGACTTCGAAAGCATGCCAGTAATCGTCGACGAACCAATTTCTGAAATTGAGGTCGGTTCAGACGTTCCCTGGGTTGTTCTTGTTTGGAATGACCCAATTAATCTAATGAGTTACGTCAGTTATGTTTTGCAAAAGTTGTTTGGCTACAGCCCCGAAAAAGCGAACGAGTTGATGCTAGATGTCCATCACAAAGGCAGAGCAGCAGTATCAAACGGGACCCGAGAAAAAGCCGAACTAGACGTTTTCAGACTCCATGGATATGGGCTTTGGGCGACTATGCAGAAAGATTCTTAAATCGTGCTTTTCAAAAAGCGGTTTAAAAAAGATCATCAAAATAATTTAGAAATTCGTATTAGCGAAGATGAACGACACCTTGTGGGAGATCTAATAAATCAACTTCGAGAAGTCCTTCTCTCAACATCGGCCGAGGGTTCAGTAGAGGCCTCTATCCGACGCCTATTCCCAACCGCATACAATGATGATGCGAAAGAAGATGCAGAGTACCAACGTCTAATGCGTGACCAATTACTTGAACAGCGGTTACAACAACTCGACGTGGTCGAAGACACTTTGAAGGCAGAAGTCTTAAATGATGAACAAACGACTTCATGGCTTACAGTTATTAATGATCTTCGTTTAGTTCTCGGGACGAAGCTCGATGTGAGCGAGAATGACAACTTCTCTCCTGGCGATCCAGATAACCCTGAGAACCAATCCTTTGCCGTGTATCACTACCTTGGTTATCTCCAAGGAGAATTTGTTGAAGCATTAAGTAAATAAAAGTCTGATGCACCATCAAAGAGAAGGTGGTTTCGGCCACGTACTCACGTAGTGTGGAGGTCTGAGCCCCCATCGTCTAGTGGCCTAGGACACCGCCCTTTCACGGCGGCAGCACGGGTTCGAATCCCGTTGGGGGTGCCACTTTCTAAGTTGAGACCGGTTAATTTTCCGGTCTTAACATTTTTACAAAGACTCTTGAGATAAAGGAAATGAAAGCGCTATTGCAGCGCCTTCTCCTTCATGATCAACAACGTGAGCTGAACCGTTGAAACTCTCTGCGATATGACGAACAATCGAAAGACCCAATCCAGAGCCTTCTGCTGAGGGCGAGGAAGCAGAACGGAAAAATCGTTCGAAAATCAAATCAGTTTCCCCCTTCGCAATACCGGGGCCATAATCACGGACTGTAAGGTTCCCGTCTCGAACAGTTACCTCAACGATGCCAGCGCTTGGACTCCATTTAACTGCGTTGCTTATCAGATTAGATACAGCGCGTTCGACTAACGATGGATCAACTTTAATTTCACAAAACTCAGTATCGACAACAAAAACGCAATCTGATCTTCGCATATGCCGTTCAACAACTCGCTTAACAATCTCGCTGAAATCTACAACAACCGGTGCTCCCATCTGATGACGATCAGTTGCTAAATCAACTAATTCACTAACTAAATCAGTGAGTTCATCTAACTCGAATAAAATGTCGTCTGTTATTCGACTTTTTTCTTCGTCAGAAAGGTTTTTTGCTCGGCTCATGAATTCAATATTCGTGCGCAAACTTGTTAGTGGCGTTCGCAATTCATGGCTGGCATCAGTGACTAACCGTTGCTGCTGTCGGCGAGATTCTATTAATTCGCTTAGCATCAAGTTGAAACTTTTCGCTAATTCTCCAAGTTCGTCTTTACGGTTTAAATCAAGATTTAAATCAACACTTAAATCAAGATTAATAGGATCATCTAGCTCAAGCGAATTTGCCACTGAACTGGTCGCAGCAGTCAATTGTCGGATCGGTCTCACAACACGGCCAGCGATAAAAAACCCAAGTAGCGCTGACACAGCCACTCCGGAAAACCCAGTAACTAAAGCAATACTTTGCAAAGCGTCCATGGTGTTATTAATTTTATCCATCGGACTAGCAACCATTAACGCCCGGTTCTGACTCAACGAAACGGACCGAACTCGCAACTGAGCGATATCTATTCCTTCAATATTAACTGTTTCAACTAAAGCAAATTTACCTCTAGCTGCCGCTATCTTTCTTACTCCTCTCGAGATAGGTATCGGGGCCACATTTGACAGCAATATTTTGCCTCGGTCATCCACCACTTGAATCAGTACATCTTCAGCGACATATGGCCCGAAGAGCTTCACTCCTGAAAGAAAAGGAGTTTGCCTCGGAGAATAACCACTAAAGTCCAGTCGTCGATTCCATTGCGAACTTTCTAGAAACTTTGCGACTATCACTGATCTTTTTTCGAGCTCTACATCCAAGGAATTTTTTGCCTGAGAATCAGCTACGTACAGAAACCCGATAGTTACAACTAAGGTAACTGACGCAACTACCAGAGCTATCAGACAAGCAACGCGTGTTCTAAAACTCATTAGCTACGCAACACATACCCGACTCCCCTGATCGTTTTAAGTAAACGAGGCTTGTCATCATCTTCGATTTTACGGCGCAGATAACCAATATAAACATCCAAAGAGTTAGAGGCCATCGAAGATCCATAACCCCAAACCCGTTCATAAATTTGATCTCGATTAAATACTCGTCCGGGTTCTTCCATAAAAATTTGTAATAACTCAAACTCTGTCTTGGTTAAATCAATCGTTATTAAGTCTCTAGTCACTTGACGACTTTGCTGATCAAGGATCAACCCGCCATAAGACAACTGTCCTCCTTCCTCCTCATTACTAAAGCTGTTGCTCCTTCTAATCAAAGAACGCACACGTGCGAGGAGCTCATCTAAGTCAAAAGGTTTTACTAAGTAATCATCGGCCCCTGCATCGAGGCCTTCAACTCGATCTCGCGTCGCATGCCTCGCAGTTAGGCACAAGATAGGAATCTTGTTCCCTCCAGCTCGTAACTGTCGGCAAACTTCAAAGCCTCCGAGATTAGGCATGGTCACGTCCAAAATCATCAGATCCGCTTGAAGGGCGAGATCAATGCCCATGCGACCATCGACACCTTGCAACACTTCATACCCTTCATGAAGCAAAACCCGCTTAAGGGATTCCCTAATGCTTTTGTCATCGTCAACGACGGCAATAGTCCCCATTATCGATTTTTTGTCAGACCTATCACCCATACCCCTATACATACTGCACCTTATGTAAGAAAAGAGTAAGAAAGTGCCCGAACTTTTATGTACCTCAAGTCGCTGCAACCTCTTAAGAGCCTGGGTTCCGGAACTCATGGATACAGTTCCCCACCGCAACTAGAAACTCTGATTTTTTCTAATTACGCGGAGACTGACTTTCCCTCATGTAAATAACAAATCCAGCGATTCATCGCGACGAAAGCTTCTTTTGCAGCAATTACCAGAGATTTTAACTTTCTAATCACCCTTAATTCACGCAGATCTACAATCAGCTTCCTGCACCAGTGAATCTTCCTGGCCTATCATCTTTACAGAAACACAAGGAGTCATAGTTATGGACATCGGAGTCTGTGTAGCTTCCCATATCGGTGATATCGACTATGTCGTTAGAGCTGAAGAACTCGGCTATACACATGCCTGGCTAGCTGACAGCCAAATGATCTGGTCAGACTGCTACGCCGCATTAGCGTTAGCTGCGGACCGCACCAGCAAAATACAACTTGGAACTGGGGTTTCCGTCTCAGGGACCCGGCCTGCTCCCGTTACTGCATCTTCAATAGCGACTATAAACGCTATAGCCCCAGGTCGTACTTTTCTCGGTATTGGCACCGGGAACACAGCAATGCGGATCATGGGTCACAAACCACAACGTATCCAGGAATTTGACCAGTATTTAGCTGCTCTTAGACCTCTACTTCGCGGAGAAGAAGCCGAACATCATTTTGAAGGAACAACCCAACCGATAAGACATATCATGCCTGACCACGGGTTTGTTAACTTCAAAGATCCTATCCCCATGTACGTATCAGGATTCGGACCAAAATCACTAGCGCTGGCCGGTAAACATGGCGATGGTGCTGTTCTTTCCATGCCCCCTGATGGAAAAATGATGGAAAGAATGTGGGAAATGATTGAACGAGGAGCAACCGCAGACAACCAAACAATTAACCGGAATGACTACTTGACTTGCTCACTGACGACGATTGTTGTTCTTGATGAAGACGAAACCCTCTCAAGCCCCAGGGTTAAAGCCGAAGCCGGTGCCTTTGCTATGGCATCAGTTCACTACTCTTACGATCAGTTTCGTCAACTTGGTCGAACACCTGGAGGAAAGCTGGAAGAGATTTGGGATGAATACACAGCGTTACTCGCTGACTACGATGAAACTCGCATTCATCAACGAATACACGCTGGCCATAACTGTTGGGTTCTACCCGAAGAAGAACAATTTCTAACCACAGAATTAATAGATGCCACATGCATCGTTGGTACCGCGAGCCAGGTCATTGAACGTATAAAAGAACTCGAGGCAACTGGCCTAAGCCAGTTAATGATTCTCCCTAATTGGGACCCGCGGTATGAAGTACTTGAACGAGTTGGGACCAAAGTCATTCCGCATCTTTAGACCAAATTTTCTATCAGTTAGCTCTGAAATGGTGATTTGTGGTCACTGGTGTTAACCTGAGAAGTCGATCTTCCCACCGCACCTATTAGTGTGCCCCCAAAAAAGTCGCGAGTTATCATGAGTAAAGTTTGCCAAGTAACCGGACGTAGGCCCACAGCAGGGTTTACTGTTTCACACTCCCATAAACGTAATAAAAGATGGTTTAGGCCTAACATTCAAACAAAAAAGTTTTTTGTGCCTAACGAAAAGCGTCACGTGACTCTCACTGTTAGTGCAAAAGGCATCAAAATTATTAATAAAAAAGGCATAGAATCAGTGATAGCTGATCTGCGCCGTCGTGGAGAGAAGATCTAATGGCAAAAAGTGACAAGCGCCCAGTGATCAAACTTAAGTCAACAGCAGGAACTGGGTTTACCTATTCCACACGCAAGAACAAAACCAACACGCGTGAACGAATAGAGCTTCGAAAATACGACCCAGTTATTCGACAACACGTAATGTTCAAAGAAGAACGATAACACCACACTTTCAGTCCTTAACGTAGCCGATAATCGAGGTTTGTTGCCATGGACCTGTCGGCACAACAAGCGCGCGCGATAGCCCTGACCTCACAGGGAATGGCAAGCACAATTTCTGATAAACCTGATTCCGATACATTTAAGAGAACTTTAGATTCTCTTGGAGTAATCCAAATAGACGCTGTTAACGCCGTCGCTCGGTCTCACTTACTCGTGTTGAGAAGCCGCTTAGGTGGCACTCACCAACATCTCGAAAAACTGCTACAACAGCAGACTTACAAAGAACACATACTCGCTGAATATTGGGGACATGAAGCAAGCTTTCTTCCCACAGCCGATTGGCCTCTCTATAAATGGCGAATGAAAAGAGCTGCAGATGGTGAAATTTGGAAAGGTATCCGTAATTTTGCGACCGAAAAACCCAGTTATATCAAACAGATCCTCAACGAATTAACTAAGCGAGGCCCATCAAAGGCTAGCGACTTTGAAAGAGGTGGCCCTAAGAGCTCCTGGTGGGGCTGGAGCGATTCTAAGCTCGCCTTAGAATGGTTATTTTGGATCGGAGAAATTACAGTCACCAATCGAATTAATTTCACTCGCTACTACGATTTACCCCAAAACATATTTCCTGAAAAAATTTGCACCAGTGAACCCGAAGAAAGCACGGCGCAAAAGACTCTGATTCTCAATGCTGCTCGCTACCTCGGAGTAGCAACCGCGGACGACATAGTTGATTACCATCGACTTCCTAAAAAACTAGCCAAGCTTCGATTAATCGAGTTAGAAGAAGATCGCCGGCTAAGCAAAGTCACAGTAGAAGGCTGGGCTGAAGATGCATATATTCTTACAAAATTGGATAAGACGGAACATACCATCAGGACCAGCTTACTTAGCCCATTCGACCCAATCGTGTGGTTCCGACCTAGAGCAAAACGCTTATTTAATTTCGAATATAAACTAGAAATTTATCGGCCTAAAAGTAAACGCTTATTTGGTTATTACGTGATGCCATTTTTACACGACAATATGCTCCGAGCACGTCTTGACATAAAAGCTAATCGATCTATTAATACGCTAGAAATTTTAGGATCATTTTCAGAACCGAAACTCATGAACAAATTGGCTATGCAAGCGTTATGGCGAGAGCTCAAAACTTTGGCAGAAGCTTGCGGACTAACCTCCATAAGCGTAAGTCATAATGGAGATCTGGCTCCTGCCCTTCAGAAATTAGCTAAGTCAAAATGAACGAACTTAGACGAGGCTTATCTCTTGCATGTGCCGTATGTGGTTCGAGACATTTGTTCAAACGATTTGGACTCTTTGACATGCACGAAAAGTGTCCACTTTGCGGAATTCAATTTGAACGAATGGAGGGACACTTCCTAGGCGCAGTCGCCTTAAATACTGTCATCTCCGCAGGGGCTGTACTCAGCACAATCTGTTTGACAATCGTTATTGCTGGAACAGATGTATCAAGCAAACTGCTCCTACTTACTGCGCTGCCTATGGCAACTATTTTACCAGTTCTATTTGATCCGTTCTCTAGAACTCTGTGGACCGCTATTGATATTCTCATTCGGCCAGTAGAACCGAAAGAGCTAAATGAAGCTTTTCAATATAATTCCTCCAATGAAACATAGCTTGAGGTTGCGTAACAGTCTTTAGGCAGGCAAACTTCATCTCCGCCCATAACTTACGTTGTGGGTATCACGGTTGGTCCCGTGGTGAAGTCTGGAGTTCACGCCGGCCTGTCAAGCCGGAGGTCGCGGGTTCAAATCCCGTCGGGACCGCGGTCGGGTAGCTCAGTTGGTAGAGCACACGCCTGAAAAGCGTGGGGTCACCGGATCGACGCCGGTCCCGACCACACTGTGAAGCCCGAAACTTAGTTTCGGGCTTCATCATATTTTAAGTAAATACATTTATAAATTAATGATCCTTATTTACGAGTAACCCCATCGCTGATCGCAGCTGCAGAAACCGCTGCAGAAACCGCAGGAACAACAGACCGGTCAAAAGCAGTTGGAATAATTAAATTTGGAGCGAGATCATCGCTAGAAACAGCAGCTGCGATTGCTCCAGCAGCAGCAATTTTCATATTCTCCGTAATATCCATTGCATGTGCATCAAAAGCACCACGAAAAATGCCCGGGAAAGCAAGGACATTATTGATCTGATTTGGATAATCACTTCGCCCGGTCGCAACAACAGCGGCAATATCAGCTATTGCCTCAGGCAGAATTTCTGGGTCAGGGTTAGCCATAGCAAATACTATTGGTTTATCGGCCATCGCTGCTACATCATCACGAGTCACTAAACCTGGCCCACTAAGGCCCATGAAAACATCGCTACCGATCATTGCCTTAGAAACAGTTCCAGTAACAGCATCTCGATTCGTGTTTTCTGCGAGCCATTGTTTCGCGCTATTTAGGTCATCTCGCCCTTTATGAATAGGGCCCATTCGATCACACACCACAACATCGCCAACGCCTCGTCCTAATAAAATTTTCGCACACGCAACACCAGCAGCACCAGCACCCAAAATCACGCATCGTAAATTATTCATGTCTTTACCAGTTATTCGCAAAGCGTTTTCGAGAGCAGCCAGTGCCACCACTGCAGTTCCGTGCTGATCATCATGAAAAACTGGTATGTCCAGTGCTTCTCTCAGAGCCTCTTCAACTTCAAATGCTCCCGGAGCTGCAATATCTTCGAGGTTTATGCCCCCAAAGGTCGGAGCCAACCGAATAACGGTTTCAATAATTTCTTGAGGTTCTTTAACATCTAGGCAAATTGGAAACGCATCAACACCCGCAAATTCTTTAAACAAAAGCGCTTTGCCTTCCATTACAGGCATCGCCGCAGCTGGACCAATATCTCCTAACCCCAGCACCGCCGTTCCATCACTCACTATGGCAACAGTATTTTTCCGAATAGTCAACTTATGTGAAAGAGCCTCATTCTCATGAATAGCCATACAGACTCTCGCAACACCCGGCGTATAGGCCATCGATAAGTCATCGTTGTTCCGAAGCTCAATCCTGCTGACTGTTTCTAACTTTCCACCTTCATGAAGTTGAAAAGTCCGATCAACTGCACTAATCACTTTTATACCATCAAGACCATTCACGGCATCGCAAATTTCTTGAATGTGAGCCTCACTAGAAGCATCTACAACGACTTCCTCGTGTAGTGCATTACCAGTGACCGAAAAGCCTCTCAAACTTCTAATATTGCCTCCAACATCACCGATTGCAGTGCATAAGCGCCCCATCGTTCCAGGCTCGTGGACAAGCTCTACTTCTAAAGTTGCGGAGAAAGCAGCGGTAGGCCGTGACATTAATAGCTCCTCATAAGACGAAAGAACCATTGTCTGACAACCAGAGCCCTTAATGCCATTCCAGAGCAAAAGTTTTTGATATCAATCAAATTAATTATGGGCCTTCATAAGTAAAACCTAGGTCTAATGCAGTTAACAAGGGCCTAAATTCAATGCCTTGAGCTTCGCACAAGGCGCGACAAGTTCCGCCTCGATCTACAACAGGCATAACCATTACCGGCACAGCTCCAATTGCTTTTACAACCTCGACGGCATCCATAGGAGAAGTTCCTCGGGTAACAACGTCCTCGGTAATGGCTACTCGATCGCCCGCAAGTAGTGCGCCAGCTAATCGCCCTTCCACACCATGATTCTTGGCTTCTTTTCTTATGCTAAATGAACGAATACTTTGTCCACGACTTGCTGCCAACGCTGCGATACCAAATGCAACCGGGTCTGCTCCCATAGTCAATCCGCCAATAGCATCAATATCCTTCAACTGGGTAAGTGCTAACTCAGCAACCAGTAAAAGTCCCTCAGGACGACAAACAGTTTGTTTACCATCGATAAACCATGAACTTTTTCGACCTGACTTCAAAACAAAGTCACCAGTTTGGATGGCATATTTTAATAAATGGTTTTTTAGTGCAATCTCACTTTGGTTCATATTTCTCAATCATCCAACATTCGAACTATTCCATCTCCAACAACTGTTCTACCGATAACAAATGCTTCATGTCCGTGTGCCTCAGATATCTCAATCGCCTCCAATGAGTCCTCGGGTCGCACAATTATGGCCATCCCAATCCCAAGGTTGAAAACTTTTTCCATCTCGTTTATCGACACAGGACCATCTTCAGCAATTCGGTCGAAAATTTCTGGCGTTCTCCAAGTATTTCTTCTGATAATTACATCTAACTGTCTTGGAATAACACGGCTTAAGTTTCCTGGTAGCCCTCCACCCGTTATGTGCGCTGCTCCACGCACTTCTATTTTCGAAAACAAAGCTAAAATGGCAGGCGCGTAAATAACCGAAGGTTTTAGAAGCTCCTCGCCAAGGGACATTGCAGACCCCTTGAAAGCGGGTTGTCCAAGGTCTTGTCCATTCATTAAAATTTTTCTGGCGAGGCTATACCCATTACATCGAAGACCAGGCGAAGCTAACCCGATAATAAGATCACCATTCTCTACTTTCGAGACGGAAGGTAACTTTGAGCGCTCGGCTATACCAACAGCAAATCCTGAAAGGTCGAACTCATCTTTTCCCATAAGGCCGGGATGCTCCGCAATTTCACCACCGGTTAATGCACATCCTGCTTGTCTACAACCTTCAGCAAAGCCTTTAACTAAATCTTCAATTCGACCTGGATTAACTGCACCTACTGTTATTTGATCTAAGAAAAAAAGTGGTTCAGCGCCACTGGTAGCAATATCATCAACACACATAGCTACCACGTCTATCCCAATGGTTTCATAACTATTTAGTGCCATAGCTACAAGAGTTTTTGTGCCAGCGCCATCGTTCCCTGACACCAAAATTGGTTCGTTATAACCCTCAGGAATAGCAACAACTGACCCAAATCCTCCTATATCACTTAAGACTTCTGGTCTATAGGTTGAACGTAAATGAGGTCCTATCCGTCTAATCGCTTCATCAGCTGCGTCAATATCAACTCCGGACGCCGAATAAGTAATTTCTTCAGTCATGATTCGCTATTGAACTGAGGAACCGAAATTGATATTTGTTCAAGATCACTAACATTTTTATCAAGTTTCTCTTCCCTAATAACTCTCGGAATTTCAACTGGATAGTTTCCGTCTAAACAAGCAGTACAAAACCCAGCACCCGATGCGCCCGTAGCACTAATCAATCGATCAAGGTCTAGATACGCGATTGAATCCAAGCCCAAATAATCTCGGATTTCTTCAATAGTTAAGTTAGCTGCAATTAACTCGGTACGGCTTCCGGTATCCATGCCATAGAAACATGGCCATCTATAGGGAGGTGATGAAATTCGCATGTGGACTTCAGCAGCACCGTTCGCTCTCAACATCTCTACGATAGCCCGTGTGGTAGTACCCCGAACTATCGAGTCATCAACAACAACAAGCCTTTGCCCTTCAATATTACGACTTATTGGATTCAGTTTCATTTTTACACCTAGAGATCGCATCTCCTGCGTTGGGGCAATGAAAGTCCGTCCGATATACCTATTTTTAACTAACCCATCTTTATACGGAATACCGCTAGCTTGAGAGAAGCCCTGAGCTGCTGGGATACCAGATTCCGGCACTGGCATAACCAGATCTGCGTCTACAGGTGCTTGGTCAGCAAGCTCCTTTCCCATGTTTTGTCTCGCTGAGTGAATATTTTGTCCATATAAGATCGTGTCGGGTCTAGAAAAATAAACAAATTCAAAAATGCAAAGGCGCGGATCTGGTTCCTCAAATACGCGATGAGACGTCCACCCGTCAGAATCAATGACAATCATTTCTCCGGGCTCAATTTCTCGAACAAAGTGAGCGCCAACCGTATCTAATGCCGGACTTTCTGAAGCTAGAACCCAACCATTTTCATGTTTACCCAAACAAAGCGGCCAAAACCCTTGCGGGCCACGCACTCCAATTAAGTGATCTCGATCCATCACAACAAAAGAAAAGCCGCCCTTAAGTTTTGGCAGAACCCTCTTCATAGCCCAACATAACTCATTACCCGACGGGGCTTTCCCCGTTACCAGCTCCTGAGCTAACATTTCAGCTACTAGATCACTATCACTAACAACTAGGCCTTCAAGCATCCCCGTTTGCTCAGCTAGTTCATCGGTATTGACGAGATTCCCATTGTGCGCAAGAGCAAATTCTAGTCGTGCCACATCGCGATAAAAGGGTTGAGAGGCTCTCCAAGAGCTGGAGCCCGTAGTCGAGTAACGAGTATGCCCGATAGCAATTTCGCCCTCCAAGACTGTTAACACTCGTTCATCAAAAGCGCTTGAAACCAATCCCATATCCTTTACAACTGTCACACTAGAACCGTCTGAAACTGCTATCCCTGCGGATTCCTGCCCGCGATGTTGAAGCGCGTAAAGACCAAGATAGGTTAAATGAGCCACAGAGGCTCCGGGTGTAAAAACACCAAAAACGCCACAGGCTTCTGTGGGCTTTATTAAGTCAACACCGACATCTTCAGTAATTTTAGACACCGGAAGATAGGGACTCATGCGCTTACTGTGCCTTGCCCAAGAGCATCTGGCAATTCAGTGCGCCACGCTTCTGTTAACTCATCTAGCCCAATATCGATGACATCGCCGATTGTAAACTTCATTCCTCCAGAGAACCCAAGGGTCTCAACAGGGACGCCAGCGGCTTTAGCTTCTTCGAGAAGATCATTTACCTTTTCCGTTTCAACTCCAATCACCACACGCCCACCAGTCTCATTAAACAACAAACGATGATCACTAAGACCGTCAAGAGTCATCCCAGTTGCACCACGAATTGCCATTTCAGACAGAGCTACTGCCAATCCTCCCTCACCAACATCATGAACAGCGCTGACTGAATTTTTTTGAACCAACCCAGCGACGAACGATGCAGTCTTCACTGCCTGATCAAGATCAAACTCAGGTAGACATCCATCCCGGCAATCTGCAATATCCCACGCCCATCTACTTCCGCCCATTGCAACATTTTTTTCGACAACTTGCCCCAAAACAATAATCGTAAGACCATTTCTAATGCCCATGCCAGGCGGTGGCGTATTAAGAGAAGGATGCATACCAATAACACCCACAACAGGAGTTGGCGCTATGTCGACTCCATTCGTCTCGTTGTAAAGGCTTACGTTACCTCCGACAATTGGGGCAGAAAATGCGATACAAGCTTCAGCCATTCCGTCTACGGCTTCAGACATCTGCCACATCACAACAGGATGTTCAGGGTTCCCAAAGTTTAAACAATTCACTGTCGCCATCGGGTTAGCACCAACACAAGCAATATTCATAACAGCCTCAGCAACTAACATTTTGGTTCCCGCACGTGGGTCAACGCAACACCACCGGTGATTACCATCTGTAGACATACCTAGACCTCGACCTGTTTCTCTGCCAGTACGAGGATCCCTAAGTCGCAAAAGAGTGCCATCATCACCTGGTCCCACAACAGTATTTAAAAACAATTGGTGGTCATATTGCCGATATACCCATGATGAATCGCGAAGCATAAAAAGAAGGTCAGATTCATAATCACTGTTCTTAGCTAATCCCGCATCCACACGTTGACGCTCGAACCAATCAATTGGCCTTTCAAGCGGTCGTTCGTACTCGGGGGCATCATCGTGCAAAGTTGCAGCAGGAATATCGGCAATAACGGGACCATCAAAACCATCACGAATTTTTAGTTGTCCATCACCTGTAACTTTGCCAACCACATCTGCAATAACTTCCCAACGATCCGAAATCTCTAGAACCTTGGCAAGATTACACGGCTCAACAATTACGAGCATCCGTTCCTGAGACTCAGAAGTCATTATTTCAAACGGTTCCATATCGACTTCTCGAAGCGACACCGCTCTAATATCTACATCCATCCCCGCTCCACCTCTAGATGCTGTCTCACTTGTCGCACACGTCAATCCGGCGCCGCCAAGATCCTGAATACCCACAGCTAGACCGGCTTCTAATAACTCCAAACATGCTTCAAGAAGTCTCTTCTCCTCAAAAGGATCACCGACTTGCACACTTGGACGCTTATCGCTGCTATCAGTATTCTCATCGAACCCCGCTGAAGCGAGCACACTCACCCCACCGATTCCATCGCGTCCTGTTGCTGAACCTAAAAGAACAGCTAAGTTGCCCATACCACTGGCCTGCCCAAGCACCAATCTCTCTGCAGGTAACACTCCCATAGCTAAAACATTTACAAGTGGATTACCTCTATAGGTCTCGTCAAAGACGATCTCGCCACCAACAGTCGGGACACCAACGCTATTCCCGTACCCTGAAACACCGCTGATAACACCCTCTGCGATCCACCTACTATGAGGATCGTCTAACGGCCCAAAACGGAGCGGATCCATAACTGCGATAGGACGAGCGCCCATAGTGAAAATATCTCGAAGTATTCCTCCTACACCGGTTGCCGCTCCTTGGTATGGCTCTATTGCAGATGGATGATTATGGCTTTCAATCCGGATAGCAACAGCAATACCATCACCTACATCAATCACACCAGCATTTTCACCTGGTCCGACTAGAACCCAGGGCGCTTCAGTTGGCAACCTCTTCAAATGCACTTTAGAAGATTTATAAGAACAGTGTTCCGACCACATAACGGAATACATGGCCAATTCAAGGTGATTAGGAATACGCCCTAATAAAGTTTCGATTCGGTTATATTCCTCATCGCTTAATCCCAAAGCTCGATATACCGACGGATTTTGGAGAGATTCACTCACGGCCCAAACCTAGTCGCGGTCGCAAGCAGTGATGCGAACCTGATACTCTATATCTCCATAGTTTTTAAAGATTAACTTTCAATCTGCAAAATAGGTTTACAAAACTATCAAGAGTTATTTTTTACATTGCCTTCGAAAAGCGCACTTAATATTCTGTTACCGTCCATTGACCCTAAAAGAACGCTCGTAGCTCTCTCGGGGTGCGGCATCATACCAACAATATTGCCTTCCTTATTACTTATCCCGGCTATCGAACCAATCGACCCATTAGGGTTCGACTCATATCGCAAAAAAATTTGTCCATTGGCTTCGAGTTCGCACATAACCTCTGGCGAGCAAACATAGTTGCCTTCAAAATGATTAATCGGAATCTGGAGCTGCTCTCCACTTTTAAAAGATTTACCAATTGCGCTTGATGTCGAATCCACAATTAATGATTCCATTTGGCATAGAAATTTTAAACCAACATTTTTTTGCAACGCCCCCGGCAATAATCCGGTTTCAGTAAGAACTTGAAAACCGTTGCATATGCCCAGCACGACACCACCAGAATTAGCAAATCTAGAAATGGCCGTCATTATCGGAGAAAATCTGGCTATTGCACCACACCGCAGGTAATCACCATGAGCGAAACCTCCAGGAATAACTATTGCCTCCACGGAACCAACTGTGTCTGAGCCATGCCATAGTATTTCCGCCTGACCACCCAAATTTTTAATGGTGTCAATACTATCCTGTTCGCAATTAGTCCCCGGAAATTGAACAACACCAATATGCCGGCTCACGATTCAAAAATTTCCACGTAAGAATCTTCGATAACAGGATTAGTCAGAAATCTCTCGGACATGTCGGCAACAAGTTTTTCGACCTCTTCGCGATTCTCTGCCTCGATCTCCAGACAAATTAATTTACCTAACCGAACGTTTTGTACATTCTCAAATCCGAGAGCAGGAAGAGAACGCTCAATAGTTGCACCGGCTGGATCAGCAATACCACTTCTAGGAGATACTTCTACTTTTACTCGCCAAATAGTCATACAAGTCCCATCCAATCAGAGAACATCTTGCCGGTAATCCTTTCATAGGCTGTGACATACCGTTCACGTGTTTCATTGATGGTCTCAACGGAAAGAGGCGGTGCAGGAGGGGTTTTGTTCCAACCTGTGGCTTCAGTTGCGTCCCTGACTGGCTGCTTATCTAGAGACATCGGTGTGGCCCCGGGAGACCAGTTCTCTGCAGGCCAAAAGCGCGAAGAGTCAGGAGTCAATAGCTCGTCTGCTATTACTAGTTCGCCATCAACGAGGCCAAGCTCAAATTTCGTGTCAGCAATAATTACTCCCCTTTCTGCCGCATGAGCAGCAGCCTTCTTATACGACTCTATTGAAATTTTTTGCGCTCTTTCAGCTAAGTCTTTCCCCACTAACTGAACAGCTTCTTCGTAACTAATATTTACATCATGACCTTCAGAAGCTTTAGTCGAAGGAGTAAACACGGGTTCGTCAAGCTCCTCTGCTTCCAGTAATCCCACTCTTAAAGCGGTCCCATGCATCGTTCCTACTTCTGTGTATTCTTTCCATGCTGATCCAGTTATGTAGCCACGAACTATGCACTCAAGCGGCAACATTTCAGCTTTACGGACAAGAACAGCTCGTCCCCTCCACTCATCTCGTTGCGCCTCAGTTGGAAAATCGGAAGGATCCACAGAAACAAGATGGGTTTTTGCCACATCGGACAAATACTGGCCCCACCACATAGTCATCGCGGTAAGCACGCGACCTTTATCCGGAACTAATTCCTTAAAAACCACGTCAAATGCCGAGATTTGATCTGTCGCAACCATCAATAGGTGCTTTTCATCCACGTAATACATTTCTCTTACTTTGCCTCGATGTATAAGCTTCAAATCAGTCATAAATTCACCTGCTAGAGAATCGGATCAGGAACGTAAGAAATAGCTTCTGGATATCTTTTAACTAAATGCTGAATTTGCTCAGCAAACTCGTTGACTTGGGGATAAGCGCGACCAACAAACGTATCTCGATTTGCTATAGCAGCATGCACTGCATCTGAATCTAACGGTATTCGTGGGTCATCAATAAGTTTTTGCAATAGCTGATTTTCTCCTCCAATACCTTCACGAAGCGCAAGCGCCGCTTCAACAGCATGCTCTTTAATTACCTCGTGCGCTTGCTCTCGGCCGGCACCAGCTTTGATAGCAGCCATGAGTAGCTTAGTTGTAGCTAAGAAAGGTAGATATCGATTAAGTTCCCTCTCAATTACTTGCGGATAGGCACCAAACCCATTTAAAACAGTAAGAGTTGTTTCAATTGCTCCGTCTATTGCAAAGAACGCGTCCGGAAGCATTACTCGACGAACAACTGAGCAACTAACGTCACCTTCGTTCCACTGATCACCGGAAAGAGCAGCCGCCATCGTTAAATGCCCCCTCAAAATAGTGACGAACCCGTTGACGCGCTCCGCCGAGCGAGTATTCATTTTGTGGGGCATAGCTGAGGAGCCCACCTGACCAGCTGCAAACCCTTCAGTCACAAGATCGTTCCCCGCCATCAAACGAACCTGCATAGCAAGATTACCCATGGCAGCTCCTACTTGGACCAGAGAGCTCACCACATCTAAGTCAAGTGAACGAGGGTATATCTGACCCACTGATACCAGTGTTTGATTGAAATCTAATTTCTCAGCAACTGCTCTTTCGAGAAGCTCAACTTTCTCCTCATCCCCATCAAAGAGATCCAACAAATCTTGTTGAGTCCCCACTGGACCCTTTAAACCGCGTAACGGATATCTTCCAATTAACTCATCTAGACGCTCAAAAGCTAACAAAAGCTCTTGCCCCACGTTTGCAAATCTTTTCCCCAACGTCGTGGCCTGTGCAGGCACATTATGAGATCTACCAGTGATCACCAATTCAGCATTCTCAACAGCAAGAGCACTTAGTTTAATTAAAACCGCTACTACCCGACTTCGAACAAGTAACAAAGAGCGACGGATTTGTAACTGCTCAACATTTTCAGTTAAATCTCTCGAGGTCATACCTTTATGGATATGTTCAAATCCAGCTAACTCACAAAACTCTTCAATACGAGCTTTAACATCATGGAGAGTGACTCGTTCTCTTCGGTTTATCGATTCTAAATCAACATCATGCGCAACTTCTTTATAAGACTCAATCGCATCCTTCGGAATTGGTATGCCTAGATCCATCTGTGTCTCTAAAACAGCAATCCACAACTCCCGTTCAAATATTACTTTTGATTCAGAGGACCAAAGATCAATCATTTCAGCAGATCCATAGCGATCAGCAAGAACATTTACTATTTGTTTTTTTTGGCTCATTACCGAGCGCCGTCTGCTCGAAAAACTGAAAGTTTTTCTCCAAGATCAACATTCGTCACTGCTAAAATTTCAACTGCTAAAATTCCTGCGTTAGCTGATCCATCCACGGCCACAGTCGCCACCGGAATCCCACGTGGCATTTGCACAGTGGATAGTAAAGAATCCATACCCCCGCTTATTCCTCCCGATAACGGGACACCGATTACGGGAAGAGTTGTATGAGCAGAGACAACACCAGCTAAATGTGCAGCCATTCCAGCTCCGCAAATTAGAACTCCATAACCACTTTCCCTAGCACCGATCGCTAAAGCTGTAACTAACTCTGGATTTCGGTGAGCTGACAAAACGTGAACTTCGTGCTCTACCCCAAACCTTTCAAGCATCTCAGCGGCGCCAGCCATTTTGTCAGCATCGCGTGGTGACCCCATCAAAATTGCAACCTTCATTTTCGCTCCTCAAAAGCTTTAATTAAAAATTAAACAAATTTAAAATCCGACGCTATATCCCATCGCATATGCATACCCTCCCAGGAGATGCATTCTGCTGCGGAATATGCAATTTGTCGTGCTGTGTGCAAATCCGGACCGCACCCTGAAACGTTCAAGATCCTTCCACCGCTGGTAATTAACTTTCCATCTGAATCTAGGTCAACACCTGCAAAATGAACCGTTGCTCCTTCGATAGCGCGAGCCGCTTCTATTCCGTAAATAAGATCTCCCTTTCGCGGACTAATCGGATACCCATCTGCCGAGCAAACTACCGTCACAATTGAATCTGAGGAAATATTGATTTCTTGTCTCAAGTCGCCTTCGGCTGCTTGTAAAAGTATCTCGGCTAAATCACCCTCAATCCGAGGCAGTATCGCCTGCGCTTCTGGATCACCAAAGCGGACATTGTACTCAAGTAACTTGGGGCCATCAGCCGTTATCATAAAACCTGCGTATAAAAACCCGCGATAGTCAATCCCACTATTTATTAGCTCATCCATTGTTGGATGAATAGCAATTTCCATCATCTGAGCCAGGTTCGCCGAGTCAATCGAGGGGATAGGTGAATAACATCCCATTCCACCAGTATTGGGTCCATTATCTAGATCTAATAACCGTTTGTGGTCCTGAGCAGCGGTAGGTATCAAGGTCGCTTTTTTCCCATCGCAGACAGCAAACAATGAAACCTCACGACCAGTTAATCCCTCTTCGATAACGACTCGCTGGCCAGCTAACCCAAAGGATTTACCGGACAGTTTATTTTTGATATCAGCAACCGCGAGCTGGTAATCCTCAGTTACTAGAACCCCTTTACCTGCAGCTAAACCGTCGGTCTTAACCACATAGGGGCTTGACATCGTGGACAGAAATAAAATTGCTTCTTCTATCTGATTTTCATTAAATGACTCAAACCTTGCTGTTGGGACACCAGCATTCTCAACAAGATCTTTCATCCACTTTTTTGATCCCTCAAGCTTCGCTCCATCGGCGCCAGGACCAAAAACTAGCTTGTTATTATTACGCAATTCATCAGCCAAACCATGCACTAACTGCGCTTCCGGGCCTATCACATATAAGTCAGCTTCTACCTCTAATGCCTCTTGCGAGATACTCCCCTCGATTCCCGGCGAACCCGGTGTAACAACAACTTCTGCTGTTCGGGCAAGCGTGGTCGCAAATACATGTTCTCGCCCGCCTGACCCCACAACACATACTTTCACGAAGTGAACCTTAGATACTGCTCGCGGCCAGGGCCCACGGAAACAAAGCGTATTGGCACTCCTATCTGCTGTTCAAGAAACGAGATATAGTCGATCGCTTCATTGGGAAGTTCGCTACGATCAGTGACCTCTGACAAGTCTTGCAACCATCCCGGCAACTCTTCATAAATTGGTGTCGCTCTATCGTGAAGTCGTCGCAAATGAGGCAAGTATTCATACCTTCGACCATCAACTTCGTAAGCTACACACACTTTAATTATTTTTAATTGATCCAGCACATCAAGTTTTGTTAAAGCAATCTCACTGCAAGCGTTTAACCTAACTGACTGTCTAGCCATTACCGAATCAAACCAACCCGTCCGGCGGCGACGGCCAGTATTAGTCCCGTATTCTCGTCCAGTTTCAACGAGATAGTCGCCAATTTCGTCAATAAGTTCTGTAACAAAAGGCCCTGAGCCAACTCGGGTTAAATAGGCTTTTGCTATTCCGATTACTTGGTCAACTGCTCCGGGCCCAAGCCCAGCGCCGACTAGCGCATAACCAGATACCGGATTGGAAGAAGTAACAAATGGATATGTACCGTGATCCAAGTCTAGGAAAGTCGCTTGAGCTCCCTCAAACAGAACTCTTTCACCAGATTGCAGCGCTGTATGCAATTCTCCAATAGTGTCACCAATATATGGAGACAACTTCGGCGCGACCTCAGTAATTAACTGATCAGCCAACACATCCGGATCAACACCTTCATGCCCATAAATCTCTCGTAGTATAATATTCCGCTCTCTCAAAACTGCGTGCAAGCGTTCTCGTAAATAATCAGAATCAAGTAAATCCTCGACACGAATTCCAGTGCGAGATGCCTTGTCCGCGTATGCGGGCCCAATCCCACGTTTTGTTGTACCTAACTTGGCATCCCCTAACTGCGTTTCTGCTAATTCATCCATCAACTGATGATATGGCAGCACTAAATGAGCTTGTGGACTGACCATCAACCGGCTGCAATCGACACCTTTTGCCCCAAGCATTTCGATTTCAGCCAAAAGCACATGCGGATCAACCACTACACCATTCCCAATAACTGGGATCACGTGCTCATACAAAACTCCACTAGGAATTAGCTGTAGAGCAAAAGTTTCGCCGTCAACGACCAACGTGTGGCCAGCATTGTGACCTCCTTGGTAGCGAACAACATGAGAGCATTCCTTGGCGACAATGTCGACAACACGCCCTTTACCTTCGTCACCCCATTGGGTTCCGACTACAATTGATCCAGGCACGGATCACTCCAAACGCCGATTTACAGGACGTTGATAGATCTTAACTGCGTCAAATTCAATTACTGGGACACATTTATCGAAACTCTCAACTCTGCAATAAAAATCTAACCATAGAAACTATTTAAAACTGTTTCCGTTTTGGGTCCAACCATGGAACTGGTGCCTGTTGCATTGGCACTAAATCCCGTCGGTACTGCCTGTGTACCTCAGCTAAAGAGGCTTCGGTCGAACTTTGCAAACTAGTTATCTCGGTTTCTAATCGAGAAATCCGCTCTTCAAGATCCATTACTTTTTTTACGCCAACAAGATTTAAACCTTCGTTGGTTAATTCTTGGATACGCCTCAAAAGTGATATATCAATATCGCTATACCTGCGACTTCCCCCCGGAGTTCGAGCTGGCTCGACGAGTCCTTTCCTCTCATAGATACGAAGCGTCTGAGCGTGAACGCCTGCCAACTCAGCAGCTACTGAAATTACGTAAACAGCGCGTGCCCCATCGGGTGGTTGTGAAATTTTCATATCTCTACCTCTCCCCTTTTTCAAAGTTACGCGGCTCCCAGTCAGCCACTTCCGCTAACGCTTCAATTGCTTTCACTTCCAACTCAGTAAGTTGTGTCGGTACCACAATCTCTACTGTCACTAACAAGTCGCCTAAACCTTTTGAAGTCGCCACTCCACGACCTTTTACCCGGAAAGTAACTCCAGATTTAGTACCAGCAGGAATTTTTAAAGTCACCGTCGCTCGATCAAACGTCGGAACTTTAATTTCAGCACCTAGAGCGGCTTCTGGGAAAGTAATCGGGATATCTAAAGTCAGATTTTTCCCTCTACGCCCAAACATATGGTCCGGCGCCACTTCTGCTACTACAAACAGGTCTCCGTTGGATCCACCGTTTCTACCCGCTCCACCTTTACCAGCTAGTCGAATCCTTTGGCCATCATCGACTCCTGTAGGTATTCTCACCTTCGCTTTTAGCTGATTACCATCTGCATCTAAACCTAAATGGACCGTAGTTGTTATACCTTCAATTGCATCACGAAAATTTAGACTGAGGCGAGTTTCTTGATCGACGCCCCTCATGGGAACCGGCCCGCGAGCACCACGCCCTCGACCAAACAGATTTCCGAATAATCCTAAATCGTCGAAGTCGTCGAAATTGACACTGTAACCATCACCCCTGGACCCATATCCACCCATACTCGATGGCCCCAAACGACGAGCCTCGTCGTACTCAACACGTTTTTTATCATCTCCGATTACATCATATGCGGCTGTAATATCTTTGAACTTTTCTTCATTACCACTTGATGAATCAGGGTGGTGTTCACGAGCAAGTCTTCTATAAGCTTTCGTTATATCTTTTTGATCGGAAGAAGACGAAACACCAAGAGTGGAATAATAGTCTTTTTCAAACCACTCGCTCTGGATCGCCATAATACCCCTCCTCCAACATCATCATTTCGTATCCAACTATTTCAATCCCTAACCTTCACCATTGCAGCCCTTAGTACTTTCTCTCCCCATAAGAAGCCGCTTCGGAGCTCTTCAACTACAATCTGTTCTCCGCCATCTCCAGATTCATGCATTACAGCCTCATGTTTATTCGGGTCGAATACTTCACCCAACGCTTGAATCCGGCATAACCCTTCTTTTTGAAGAACACCTTCTAAAGAAGCTTGCACGGGCACCACATCTGTAAGACCCTGAGTTAACGCAGCGTCACAGGCATCTAGTACCGGTAATAATGCTTCCGCAATACGAGACAAACCTGCAGAAATTCTTTGGTTCGATTCATTGAGGCTTCGACGCCGAAAATTCTCATAATCCGCCTGAAGACGCTGAAGATTCTCACGAAGTTCATCACGCTCAAGGTTAACTTGTTCCAAACTTTCAACTAAATCCTCAACCGACACAATATTTTCAGGAAGAATTTCCTCTATATCGGTAACTTCCGCTGGGCTTTCAGCCGTAGCTTCTGCTTCGCCTAAAACACTAAAGCCAGTATCTACTTCATCGCTTTTTTCCGAAACTGGATCTAAACCTTGCTCATTTGAGTCCTCATCAAATTTATTCATTCCTACTCATCTTCTTCAACAATTTCAGCATCTACTACATCATCATCGCCATCAACCGGAACTCCAGTATTCTCGGCACCGGCCTGAGCAGCAGCAGCTTCATATAATTTTTGACCAAAAGCCTGGCTTACCGTAGTCAAAGTTTCCGTCGCAGCACGAAGCGCTTCTAAATCCTCTCCCTCTAATGCCACTTTCAAAGCATCAAGAGCAGCATCAATGTCAACTCGATCTGCTTCCTCAATATTTTCTGCTTGCTCAACTAGTACTTTCTCAGTTTGGTAGACAAGACTCTCAGCGTTATTACGGACCTCGGCCGCTTCACGGCGCTGCTTATCTTCTTCAGCGTGAGTTTCAGCATCTTTAATCATTGTCTCTATATCATTGTCATTTAAAGTTGATTGCCCAGTAATCGTTATTGATTGTTCCTTATTGGTAGCTCGATCCTTAGCAGAAACATTAACGATGCCATTGGCGTCAATATCGAAAGTAACTTCGATTTGGGGAACTCCCCTCGGCGCAGGAGGCAGATCAACTAATTGAAATTTACCCAAGGTCTTGTTGCCCGAAGCCATTTCACGTTCACCTTGTAGAACATGGATCTCAACAGATGGCTGCATATCATCGGCTGTGCTAAAGGTCTCGCTTCTTTTTGTGGGAATTGTCGTATTTCTTTCTATCAACCGCGTCATTACCCCACCCTTAGTTTCAATTCCAAGGCTGAGAGGCGTTACATCAAGCAAGAGAATATCTTTTACATCACCTTTTAAAATCCCCGCTTGGATAGCTGCTCCAACCGCCACTACTTCGTCGGGATTTACACCATTATGTGATTCTCGGCCAGTCATTTCAGTCACTAGTTCTTGGACCGCCGGCATACGAGTAGAACCGCCAACCATAATCACATGATCAATGTCTGCTTTAGATAACTTCGCATCTTTAATTGCTTGCTCGAACGGGTTTCTGCAACGACCTACTAGATCTGCAGTAAGTTCCTGAAACTTTGAGCGCGTTAACTCGTAGTCCAGGTGCAAAGGCCCGCTATCTGTAGCAGTCACAAATGGCAAATTAATTTGTGTCGTTTGTTTTGATGACAAATCTTTTTTCGCTTGCTCACCAGCTTCTTTCAACCGTTGCAAAGCCATCGCATCGGCACTTAAATCAACACCATGGTCACCCGTAAATGAAGTGACTAACCAATCAATAACTCGTTGATCCCAATCATCACCACCTAGCTGAGTGTCCCCAGCTGTTGACTTTACTTCAAAGACTCCATCACCAATCTCTAATACTGATACATCAAATGTTCCGCCACCGAGATCAAAGACCAAAATAGTTTGGTCTTCAGTTTCTTTATCTAACCCATAAGCCAACGCAGCTGCAGTTGGCTCATTTATAACTCGTAAAACCTCAAGGCCCGCTATTTGTCCCGCTTCTTTAGTAGCAGTTCGTTGCGCATCGTCAAAATATGCAGGCACCGTAATAACAGCCTGTGTTACTTCGTCACCTAAATATTGTTCAGCATCTCGCTTTAATTTTTGAAGCACTCTCGCGGCTATTTCCTGCGGTGTATAAGCTTTTTCATCAATTTCTACTGTCCATTTAGTTCCGACGTGTCTTTTTACCGATGCCAACGTCCGTTCTGGGTTTGTCACAGCTTGTCGCTTGGCGACTTCACCGGTTAAAATTTCGCCACTTTTAGAAAACGCAACAATCGAAGGGGTGGTTCTATCTCCTTCAGCATTTGCAATTACAGTGGGTTCCCCACCTTCCATTGCTGATACTACTGAATTTGTTGTTCCTAAATCGATACCAACTGCTTTAGCCATAAAGCGCCTCCTGAGGGGGATTACGGGGGATACTTCGTCACCTTCATTTTTTGGTGACGTTAATGATGTGATCACCATTATAAAAGTTGAGTGTGTCATTAACAACTTTTATGGTGTTTTCCAATTTAATCTTAGCGGAGTAAACTCCTAATAATGCCTCATCTTGTATTACTTCGTCATGGCCAAAGCGAGTGGAACCTCGAGAATCGGTTCACTGGCTGGTACGACGTCCCATTGACCACACAAGGAACTGAAGAGGCCACTAACGCAGGACATATTCTTGCCACTGCGGGGCTTCTCCCAACAATTGTTCACACTTCGTTACAGACTCGCGCAATACACACCGCCAATCTTGCCCTTCAAAGCTTGGACCGGCTCTGGATAAAAATTAATAAGGACTGGCGTCTTAACGAACGTCATTATGGAGCTCTAACCGGATTAAACAAAGCCGAAACCGCAGCAATCTACGGCGAAGATCAGGTTCATATGTGGCGAAGAAGCTACGACGTGCCACCACCTCGAATGGAATCAAATCATGCCCACAATCCAAATTTAGATGCTCGATACCAGTCAGTTCCAGTGCATCAATTGCCGTTAACAGAATGTCTAGCTGATGTAGAAAAAAGACTTTTACCTTTTTGGCATGAAACAATCTCGTCCGATCTTCACAAAAATAAAGTAGTCCTGATCGCAGCCCATGGAAACAGTTTGAGATCTCTTGTTAAGCACCTTCAAAATATTTCAGGCGAGAAAATTGCTGACCTTAATATCCCTACAGGTATTCCAATAATTTATGACCTAGGACAAGACTTGAAACCAACTGCTGATATCGCCGTAGAAGATAGATATTTATCCTAAATTACAGTGCGTCAGCACCACGTTCGCCAGTGCGAATGCGAATAACACTTTCAACATCAGTAACCCAAACCTTACCGTCACCAATCTTGTCAGTCTTCGCGGCCTCAACCAAATGGTCCACTACACGGTCCGCTTCTGAATCATCAACAAGAATTTCAACCCGGACTTTAGGAACAAAGTCGACATGATATTCAGTACCTCGGTAGGTCTCCGTGTGTCCTCCTTGGCGCCCAAACCCGCGAACCTCAGAGGCAGTAAGACCCTGCACATTCGTTTCTTTCAGAGCCTCAACAACCGCTTCTAGACGATGAGGTTTGATGATCGCTGTAACAATTCGGACCATGCCAATATCTCCAAACGTCAATTTAAATACTTATCTTAATCCAAAGCCGAGATTTTCGTATAATGATCTTCCAATCGTGGCTACTGCAACTCTTACAAATACTATTCGATCATCACCTAGTCACGACTTTTTAGAACCTATTCGACAAGAAGATATACGAAAGCCTCGAAAAACTTAAGTGGGAATTCCACCGTACTGTTAGAACGTTGGGCTTCGGTTCCGATAGCTTTGAGATGGTGAAGGCACGACTCAAGCCCCATCATCTCGCACTCGGTATAGGACTCGCTTTTGCGACTGTTACGGCTCTATCAGGAGTCGCTGCATCCGTTTTTAGTTTCCACAATAAAAATGCCGTCCATCGAGAAGTCTTTGGCAATATTGACGGCAGCATCAAACTTGCGTTTTACGCTGTCACCACTTTCCTCATAGCTTTTGCTGGCTGGAACTTCGCTCAGCGAGTGCGCAACTGGGAACGAGGCGCACCTGATCGCCGAAGCACTAACGGTAAGAACATTCGCCGGCGCCTACATGACTATCGAGCCGGTGTTTTGATGCAAACTCTACTGCGTGATCCTGCAGCTGGAGTAATGCACGCACTTTTATATTACGGCTTTGTAGTACTTCTAGCAGTGACCACCACTCTGGAAATCGATCATCAACTTCCTGAAAGTCTTAAATTCCTTCATGGAGGTGTGTACCAAGGCTTTAGCTTTGCCGGAGACTTAGCAGGTGTAGCATTCACCGCCGGAATGGGCTGGGCAATTATCCGCCGGTATATTCAACGTCCGTACAGAATACGCATCAAAACAAGACCTGAACATGCACTCATCCTCGGTGTCTTATTCGGACTAGGAATTAGCGGCTTTCTCGCTGAAAGCTTTCGAATAGCCCTCGAAGGCAGACCAACTTACGAACAATGGTCATTTATCGGATACCCACTGTCAGCAGCTTTCACTGGAATTGAATCATTAGCAGGTTGGCACCAAATAATGTGGGTCGGCCATGTTGTTCTATTCATGATGTTCCTGATCATGCTGCCGATTACCATGCTACGGCACATGTTTACGTCGCCATTAAACATGTACCTAAAAGACAGAGACCGTCCTAAAGGCGCTATGCGGGCACTACCCGACCTCATGGAAGCCGAAGACATCGAAACCATTGGAGCATCAGTAATCGAAGATTTTACATGGAAGCAACTACTTGACACCGATAGCTGCACCATGTGTGGAAGATGCACCGATGTATGCCCGGCTCATGCCACAGGTAAACCACTAGACCCACGCGAAATCGTGTTAAAAACGGGTGAAGTGATGGCAGCAACCGGAGAACACGGGGTTGTCTCTCCACCCATTGGCACCGACCCAGAAATTACAATTAGTGCCAACAATATTTTCGAGCGTGTTACTAACGAAGAGCTATGGTCTTGCACAACCTGCCGAGCTTGTGATGAAGCATGCCCAGTCAATATCGAAATTCTCGACAAAATATTAGATATGCGACGCTACCTAACTTTAATGGAAAGCGATTTTCCAAATGAGTTAGGCGGGGCTTTCCGTGGTATGGAAAACAATTCAAACCCATGGAACATGAACAACGGAGAGCGTGCAGATTGGGCGAGTAATCTCGATATCGAAGTAGCAGATCCAGACAGTCCATTCGGGCATGAATACCTCTACTGGGTCGGCTGTGCTGGGTCGTTCGACGACAAAAATCAAAAAGTCTCTGAAGCTACCGCAAACCTCTTACGCCGTGCTGGAATTGACTTTGCAATTCTTGGATCTTCCGAAATGTGCACTGGTGATAGCGCACGCCGGTCTGGTAATGAGTACCTATTTCAGATGTTAGCTGCTCAAAATATAAACACTCTTAATGAGATGGGTGTTCAAAAAATTGTTACCCAATGCCCTCACTGCTTCAATACTTTAAAGAATGAATACCCTCAGTACGGAGGAAAATGGGAAGTCATTCATCACTCACAATTCCTAGAAGATCTCGTTGAATCCGGTGCATTGGATCTGTCTTCTGCAAAATTGGAAGAACGTGTGGTTTATCATGATTCTTGCTACCTTGGCCGACACAATGATGTCTACATGGCTCCTAGAAATGTTATTGGCAGTCTGGGTGGAGTAGAGATTGTAGAAGCTCCACGGAACGGAACAAAAGGCATGTGCTGTGGCGCCGGAGGCGCTCGAATGTGGATGGAAGAAACAATAGGAACAAAAGTAAATGATGAAAGATCCCAAGAGCTACTCGACACGGGTGCAACTCGAATAGCTACTGCTTGTCCTTTTTGCTACATAATGATTGACGATGGAGTAAAAGCGAACGGGGTTGAAGAAGAACAGGTAAAAGTCGCTGACGTTTCTATTCATCTACTCGACGCTCTAGAACAAGCAGATCAGGTTGCACAACATGCTATTAACGAGCGGATGAATGTTCCTAGCGTCGATTAGCTAACTGCTATGCAACACTGTATAAACCTTTAAAAATTTTCATGATACCTACTGGCAGTAGGACCTCTCTGGCCTAAATATTTAGACCCAAGCGTTGAAGATCCATAAGGACTATCCGCTGCACTAGTCATCCTAATAAAACTAATTTGTCCAATTTTCATATTTGGATAAAGCGTCATTGGTAAATTCGCCACATGATTGCTTCGATCCAGTTACGATGATATCTAGGCAGCCTGTACCAGTAGGGGGGGATTATAGATTCTGCGTAGGAATAGACCATGGTAGCCAACCGAACAC
>CAJQGN010000296.1 GCA_905477545.1 uncultured Acidimicrobiales bacterium
ATTCGCCAACAGCCATCAGGTCGGCGAATTGGTTTACGGACGAGTCACAAAGCTTGTACCATTTGGCTCTTTCGTCCAAGTCGGCCCAGGTATCGAAGGCCTCGTTCACATATCGGAAATGTCTGCCCACCACGTTGATTTGCCAGAACAGGTAGTTACACCTGGCGAAGAACTATGGGTTAAGATTATCGATCTTGATTTACAGCGACGCAGGATCAGTCTTTCCATTAAGCAAGCTGCGGAAGGCGGAGTCGTAGCAGCTGAGTATCAAGCTGCTTTCGGTGAGCACCAGTACGATTCATCTGGAAACTTTATTGGTGAATTCGAAGATATGGCTGCTGATGGAGAAGAGTCAGAAGCAGAAAGGGCTTGGCGCGAGTATTACGAAGAGCACGGGGAGGAAGCCTATCGTCAAGCGATTGCTGAGTACGAAGAGCAGCCTGCTGATGGTGACTCAAGTGCCGAAGGCAGTGATGAAACGGCACCCGCAGAAGTAGTTGAAGAAGCCTAGAGTTTAAAGTGAGAGTTATAGGGCTCACAGGTGGAATAGGCAGCGGTAAAAGTACAGTTTCTGAGAGACTTGTTGCTAAGGGAGCTGTCTTAATAGACGCGGATGCGATAGTAAAAGAGATGCAACAACCTGGAGAGATAGTTTACTCAGATATTGTTTCCAGGTTTGGTAATGAAGTCGTCGATACAGACGGCTCCCTGTTGCGTTCTGCCATAGCTAACATTGTGTTCAACGATAAAGGTGCACTTAGAGATCTAAATCAGTTAGTGCATCCACCTGTGAATAAGGAGATTCGGCGCCGGATAAGAAATGAGGTTGGCACGGACAATCTAGTCGTTCTAGACATACCATTATTAATCGAAGGATTGTTGGAAGGTGGACCGCCCCGTTACATCGTAAGTGGAATTCTTGTGGTCGACACGCCAGTTGATGTAGCCGCTCAGAGGCTTGTGGCCTATCGAGGCTTCAGTGAAGATGACGCTCGGGCCAGAATGAATTCTCAGGTGCCCCGTGAAAAACGACTAGAGCTAGCAGATTTTGTCATTCGAAACGACGGTGAGCCTTCGCTGCTCGATGAACAAATACCAGGGGTGTTAACCTGGGCAAGCCAGCTTATAGAAACCCCGGCCACGCCAGAGCCGTGACGTTAGCTATGGTCAAAACGGTGTAGGAGCCTGCTGCGTCGTCATGATCATTAACCGAAAACTACTACGCCGATAATCCCTAGGAGCACCAAGGTGCTACCGAGGTAGTCCTTTGCTTTGTGTCGTTCCTTTAAGCGGGTCGTAGATATTATGAAGGCTAGAACAATTTCAATTTGACCAAGGGTCCGCACTCGCGACGCAGTGGTCATGGCCATAGCGACTGTCCACCCTGTGGTCCCTGAAACACTCATTAATCCAATTAAAACGCATCTGCGCCAGTTGCTGAAAATTTTAGCTAGCTGATCGGCTGAGAAAAAAAATAGGTATAGCCCATGGAGTAACGCCTGAATTCCGAGCATTGTAGCGAGAGTAAAGACAGATCTATGCCAGAGCGAGCTTGCGGCCAGGGTCGTCACCGAGGATCGTATTCCGACTGCAGCTAATCCAAAAAAAAGGCCACTACTCATACCGCGAACAGCCCCGGTCGATGTAGCTGGGGAATAGTGAGATTGCGAAGACTTTTTAGCCGTGAGAATTATTAGACCTAACATGCATAGGACTATTGCGATCCATGCAAGTAGTGACGGAGTTTCCTTTAAAAGGACAGTGGAGGCAATAGCTACTAAAAGAATTTCCGCTTTAGAGTAAACGGTGCCGACAGCGAAATCGCGCTCTCGAAATGATTTGAGAAGCAAGATAGTTCCAAGTATTTGAGCTGTAGCTGCTCCGCTCACTTTGAACCAATATGAACCTGGGATTGAGATAGGAGTCGGATGCCAAATGTAAGTGCCTGTCAGAAGTAACACGGCAAATGGAAAGGCAAATAGGAACCTAGCGTATGCGGCTCCTTCGCTGCCAACTATGTCTCTGAGAGCGTGCTGTTTAGCTGTTCGAAAAATTTGTGCAACTGACGCAACTAGCGTTATAGGAATCCAGAGCAGGTTAATTCTCGTCGTTGCTTGCTTTGTCGAGACGCTGTTGAAGGCGATTCATACCGTGAAGCCATCGGTCAGGGTCAGAAGTTTTTTGCTGCATCCATTTGTTGGCTATCTGATCGGTTAATATTAAGAATCTTTCATCGACAATAGACTCGAAGACCTGCTCAGCTACCTCCTCAGCTTCTTTTATCGGGCCACCCGCTTGATTTGCCCATTCACTGTCAGCTTGACTCCCTAGCATTGGAGTCCTAACCGCAAGAGGCGCTAGCAGCCCGACCTTGATTCCTCGATGCATGTATGTGAACGCGAGCCATTCTGCGAGTCCCACCACAGCGTGCTTGCTTACAGCGTATGGTAAATTATCGTGTGTGGACAAGATGCCCGCCATCGAAGCCGTGTGTAATATGTAGCCTTCCCCACGCTCGAGCATGCCTGGGAGAACAGCACGAACGGCATGAACATGTGACATGAGATTCACGTTCCATTGCCGTTGCCATTCTTCTAAATCAGTGTCTAAGGGGCCGCGACCAGTAGCGATTCCGGCGTTATTAAAAAGTAAATCGATAGGTCCGATAGTTCCCTCAACTTCTGAAACCATGTTCGAAATGGCAGAAGGATCATTTAAATCACAGGTAATGGCGATCCCGTCTACCTCTGTTGCGACTTCTCTGGACTTGCTTTCATCTATGTCTACGATGACTAACTTGGCACCCTCGTTAGCGAACCTCCTGGCGCAAGCTGCGCCAATTCCGCTAGCGGCTCCAGTGATAACTGAAACCTTGTTATTTAGCTGCATTTAATTCCCCCGCTTTGCCGCAGTAATTAATAATCTAACTACCTATTGGCGTGCCGCAATGTGGGCACGCAGCAGTTCCGCCACGGTAATCGAATTGAGAGGCCTTGACGAGAAGGAAACAGCCAGTACAAAGAACTTCATCTTCTTGTTTGCTTAGGATGCGATCACCTTCTGCAGAAATGAGAACTTTTTCAGCAACGTCGCCTTCAGTCTCGTCTTCGTCTTCGTCTTCGTCTTCT
>CAJQGN010000297.1 GCA_905477545.1 uncultured Acidimicrobiales bacterium
GCCGCGACCCGAAGCTTTGCTTGAAGGAATCGTCCTGCTTCAAGAACGGATACAGAATGAAGACATCGTTACAAAGTGGCGTGGCGAGCCGATCGTTGTGGAGGGTTAGTCAACGATGGTAAGTGAGTCGGCTGAAGAAACCCCGTTACTACCTGATGATGTGCGCGAGGCGATGTTAGAGAGTCTTTCCGAGGCGCTAGGTGACGCACTTGTTGAGTCACATTTACGACCGCACGAGGATTTATGGCTGCGTGTGAGAGCAGATCGGTGGCAGGACGTAGCTCAGACTGCCAAAAGTCTTGGTTACACCTATTTTGGATTTTTGTCAGCGATTGACTGGGAAATAGCTCCTGAAGGTCGTTACGAAAATACTGAATTTGATGGTGAACTAGAGGAAGAAGATAATGAGCCCGTGGTTCAATCTAACTCAACTGGATATGCCGGCGGAGGCACGCGGTTCCAGGTTATTGTCCAATTACAATCGCCGACTGAACACACAGCTTTTCACTTAAAGACTGACGTTGGGGAAGATAACTCTATAGATACGCTGCGCGATATTTATGCTGGAGCAGACTGGCATGAGCGTGAGATACACGAGATGTTTGGAATAGGTTTTAGAGGCCACCCAAATTTGCATCCGTTGTACCTCCCTGGAGAGTTCGAAGGTCATCCCCTTCGAAAGGACTTCCCTCTGTTGGCGCGCCATGTCAAACCATGGCCAGGTGTAGTTGATATAGAGGACATACCAGAGCACTTGGAAGCGGAACTGGAAGCACAAGTAATGGCAGCATTCGAAGCCGCTGGAGGCGGGGAATGACAACAACTTCTGATCGTGACCAACTCGCGTACATCTCCTCGCAAGCTGCAGATGCCAGAGTAAATGTTGAGCTCAATACCGGGGACATGACCCTCAATATTGGGCCTCAGCACCCCGCGACTCATGGAACTTTGCGGATAGCATGTCGCCTAGATGGCGAACAGGTAATCATGGCTGAGCCCATGATGGGCTATATGCATCGTGGGTATGAAAAACTTTGCGAGGTTAGAACCTACCCGCAGTGCACAACACTTATTAATCGCATTGACTGGTTAGGAAGTTTTGCGAACGAAGTACCTTTTATATTAGCTGCTGAACGATTAATGGAAGTTGAAGCTCCTCCTAGAGCCCAGTGGATTAGAACGATTCTGTTTGAGTTGAGTCGGATTGCGAATGTTGCGCTATTTCTCGGGGATATGGGCGTTCAGCTTGGAGCGCTTACTCCTGTTTTCTTTGCTTTTCGTGATCGTGAACATGTGCTTAACCAGATAGAAGCAATAACAGGTGGTCGTTTCCATCCGAACTTTGACCGTATCGGTGGGCTTAAAGACGATATCCCCAAGGGATGGATAGAAGAAACAAAGTCCGTAATGGTCAAGATGAGAACTTTTTGCGATGAGATGGAAGATCTGCTTGTCGGTAATGAAATTTTTCAGACCCGATGCCGTGGCGTAGGGGTAATCCCTGCTGATGTAGCTCTTAGCTATGGGATGTCTGGCGCAAATTTAAGAGCCAGCGGTGTCGACTGGGATTTACGAAGAGATGCAAATCCAGGTCTCGCTTGGGATCAAATCGATTGGCGCGTATGGACGCATCCTGATGGCGATTCGTTCGCTCGTTATTGGGTAAGGCTTCAAGAAACTCGAGAGGCAACGCACATAGTTGACAAATTGTTAGATGGAATTCCTAGTGGCCCGATAATGGCCAAAGTTCCTCGAATAATTAAAGTTCCGGCCGGTGAAGCTTACATTTCAACTGAAAACCCGCTCGGTGAAATGGGCTACTACATTGTCAGCAAAGGCGAATTAGGGCCTTTTAGGGTTAAAATTCGAACGCCAAGTTTCAATAATATCTCGGTAGTTCCCTGGGTTATGAAGGGCGTGTACGTACCCGACGTCATTACTATTCTTGGATCGTTGTACTTTATCCTCGGAGATATTGACCGTTGATTGAACTGCTTGCACTTCCTTACTGGCAAGAGACCAGTATTAAGCTTGGTCTAGCGTTAGTAGTCATTCCGACTACTTCGCTAATTCTTGTTTATTTGTTTCTATTTAAGATGATGGCCTTTATGCAGAGCCGTTTAGGACCGAATGAAACCGGCCCCTATGGAACGTTGCAGCTAATTGCTGAAGCAATAAAATTTTTACAGAAAGAAGATATTAATCCAGCACAGGCAGACAGGAGGGTGTTTCGGCTAGCCCCAGTAGTTGTGCTGGCCTCAACGTTCTTGTTGTACGTAGTTCTGCCTGCTGGCCCAGATGCAGTTGTACAAAACCTTGACACTGGCGTGTTCTATGCCATGGCAGTTTCATCATTATCTGTGCTTGGAATCTTGATGGCCGGTTGGGCGTCGGCGAATAAATACGCATTGCTTGGTGGGCTGCGAGCAGCGGGCCAACTTATTGCATATGAGTTACCACTGATACTCGCGGTTATGGGTGTGGTTATCCAAGCCGAAACTATGAACTTGCAAGGGATTGTAGAAGCTCAGGCAACCGGTGAAATATTTGGAATTAGTCTGATTGGTAATCCCTTTATCCTGACCCAGTTTCTAGCATTTCTTATTTTTATGATCGCTGCTCAGGCAGAACTAACACAAACTCCATTCGACATGCCGGTAGCTGAGACGGAGTTAGTTGGCGGTTACCATATTGAATACACTGGTTTCCGTTTCCTTTTATTTTTCATGGCGGAGTTCGGCACTGCATTCGCATTTGCTGCTCTAGCTTCGGTCATGTTTCTTGGCGGCTGGTGGATCCCTGGATTTGATGTTGATAACAACATATTGAATATCCTCGGTCCAGGCGTAATGCTTGGCAAAATTTTGTTAGTGTCGTTTTTCATCTTCTGGGTTCGATTTACGTATCCTCGACTCAGGGAAGATCAATTGCAGAAGTTTGCGTGGAAAGTGCTAATCCCGTTAGCGCTAGTCAACATTGTCTTAACG
>CAJQGN010000298.1 GCA_905477545.1 uncultured Acidimicrobiales bacterium
CCGTTACAATGGATATAGCAAAAGCTGTCGGTGAGTTCAAAGGCGGAAAAGTAGAATATCGAACTGACAAATTCGGTAACGTGCAATTGGCGATTGGTAAAGTAAGCTTCGAGGGAGCCGATCTCTTGGCGAATTTTGAAGCGGTTATGGATGAAATTACTCGGGCGAAACCAGCGTCTTCGAAGGGCAGATATCTGAAAAAGATTACCGTCTCTTCGACGATGGGCCCAGGTGTGAAACTGGACCCCAGTTCATTCAGTTGATAAAGCATGGTGGGATCTGACCTAACGTCCCGTACAATAACGAAGTATATTTTTACGCTCGCCCTAGAAATCCGGTCGGCTTACGCCTGAAATCGATGTGTTTGAAACCACTCGGACCTGACGAGGCGGACCCTGTTTCCTGCGGAACAGCCTTACGGGCTGTGTCTCGGGTGTGGTGTTCGTTCTGCGAGCACCAAATACCCGAGAGGAGGTAAAACATGGAACGAGAACCGCGAGCAGAAAAAGTGTCGGTAGTAGAGGATGTCCGAGAGCGATTCGAAGATGCTGAAGCTGTCCTAATAACAGAGTACAGAGGTCTTTCAGTATCAGAGTTAGCTGAATTGCGTTCAGCTCTCCGGGATGCCGGTACTACCTACAAAATTTATAAGAACACGTTGGTTCGCTTAGCAATTGAAGACAACGCTCCTGATGGCATGCACCAAATGTTAGTAGGGCCTACGGCGCTGGCGTTTGTTGAAAACGACCCATCGGCTGCGGCTAAAGCTCTTAAAACGTTTGCGTCAAACAATGATGCACTCATAATCAAAGGAGCGATACTTAGCGGCGGATTGTTAGACGAAGCACAAGTTCGCGAGTTAGCTGAATTGCCGTCGCGTGACGAGTTACTTGCTTCGATAGCAGGTGGATTGGCTGCGCCGCTTCAATCAATAGCTTCAATGATGAACAACTTGTTGTCAGAAGTGTCAGGTTTATTGCAAGCATTGTCCGATAAAGGCGGAGCTACAAAAGACTCAGGGGCGTCTGAGCAATCAGATGATTCTGCAGTCGCTGAAATTGACAGTGCTGTAACTAGCGCCGAAACAGAAAATGTTACGAACGAAACTAGCGATGAAACTGAAATAACTGGAAAAGAGACCGAACCGGTCGCTGAAGAACAATCAGATGGCGATCAAGCCACCAAAGAAGACTGAAATACTTGAGGAGTAATAATATGACTAGTGAAGAAATACTTGAGGCGATCGGCAATATGTCGGTGCTTGAATTGGTTGAGTTAAAGAAAGCGTTTGAAGAAAAATTTGACGTGACAGCTGCTGCTGCTGCGCCGATGATGATGGCTGCTGCTGCTGGCGGCGGCGGGGAAGCTGCTGCTGAAGCGAAAGATGAATTTGATGTCGTCTTAACTGCTGCCGGCGAAAAGAAAATTCAGGTAATTAAAGAAGTTCGAGGGCTTACGAGTCTCGGTCTTAAAGAAGCCAAAGATCTTGTTGAAAGTGCTCCTGCACCGATACTTGAAGGCGTAACTAAAGAAGATGCCGATAAAGCCAAAGAAGTCATTGAAGCAGCAGGCGGATCGGTAGAAGTTAAGTAAACTTTTTTAGCTTCGTAGCTATTTAAACATTTAAGTTAGTGGGTCTAGCGGCTAGTCCGCTAGACCCAGATTTTGCGGAAATACTCTGAGAAAAGCATGTGTTTGGTCCAACGAGTAGAATCGTTAGGCCTCGTAACATAAGCCGTTGTGTGCACAATTTCGAAATGGGTTTGTGGATACTTGATGGCCCGGCTACGCTGATCTCCGTTGTGGTGTAACTGAAAGTTCTTCGGATTTTTCTTATTAAGCCCAACACGCCCCTTCACTCGGCGACCTTTGGCCACGGTTGCAACTGAATAATCTGAGGAGATCCCGTTGTCGTCTCGTCCTGTCCGGGAACGGTACTCATTTGGCAACCTCGATGAGGTCTTGCCACTACCCGACCTGATTGCTGTACAGAAGCTTTCTTTTGATCGTTTCCTTGAAATAGGTTTAGCTGAGGCTTTTGCCGATATAAGTCCAATAACTGACTTTACCGGGAACCTTAAGCTTGAATTTGAATTCGATCCTCACGATGAAGATCTTCGGTTACCTCCGAAGTTCACTGAGGAAGAATGCAAAGAAAAAGATCACACTTACTCGGTTCCGATTTTTGTCCGTGCGCGTTTTATGAACGCCACTACGGGTGAAATTAAAGAGCAGACAGTATTCATGGGGGATTTCCCGATGATGACCAGAAAAGGAACGTTCATAATAAATGGTACTGAGCGGGTTATTGTCAGCCAGTTAGTGCGTTCTCCAGGTGTTATTTTTCAACCGGGTGAGAGATATAGGTTAAGAAATATTCAAAAACATCAATTAGTAACTGGCACTATTCATCCCTATCGTGGCGAATGGATAGAGTTCGATGTCGAACATAAGCCGGGCAAAGATGTTACTGCCGGAACAAGAGTTGCTCGTAAACGACGACTTAGTATCTTTACACTGATTCGTGCTCTGGGGTTTGATGAAGAGAACTATCCTGGCTTTCTTCAGCGCTACGTGAATCACTTTGATTTCCTTGAAGGCCAGTGGGAAAAAGACCAGCCATTAGCTCCAACGATGCAAGAATCGCTTATCGAGATTTATAAGCGAGCTCGTCCGGGGGAGCCGCCTACTCCAGAAGCTGCTGCCAACTATTTTACAAATGCGTTCTTCGAAGACCGCCGTTATTCACTTTCTAAAGTTGGTAGATACAAGCTAAACAAAAAACTTGGCCCTGAACTTGATCGTATCGAAGAGCTGTTCGGTGTTACATTGGATCGCCCTGATCCAACCTCTTCAGTTCTGTCACGGGCCGAGGTGCTCGCAGCAGCTACTTATCTATTACATCTAGCGGATGCTCAGCCGGGTTATCGTCTAGATGACCAAGACCATTTCGCTAATCGCCGAATCAGGTCTGTCGGCGAACTAATTCAAAACCAGGTGAGAATTGGTCTTAGTCGTATGGAACGGGTTGTACGCGAGCGTATGACTACTCAAGATGTTGAGGCAATCACCCCCCAAACTCTTATAAATACCCGACCTGTGTCGGCAGCGATAAAAGAATTTTTCGGAACTTCCCAACTTTCGCAATTTATGGATCAAGTAAACCCGCTGTCCGGGCTTACGCATAGGCGTCGACTCTCCGCGCTCGGCCCAGGCGGCCTTTCTCGGGAAAGGGCCGGTTTTGAAGTTCGAGATGTCCATTTCAGCCACTATGGCCGTATGTGCCCGATCGAAACTCCGGAAGGCCCAAATATTGGACTGATCGGCGGCCTCGCAACGTTTGCACGGGTCAACGAATTTGGGTTTATTGAGTCTCCGTACCGGGTAGTTAGCGATGGTCAGGTAACAGATGAGATTCGTTATCTAACGGCGGACGAAGAAGAAGAATTTGTTGTTGCTCAAGCGAACGCGCCGCTGAATCCAGACAAGACGTTCCGAAACCCGCGTGTTCTAGTAAGGAAAAGCCCGCAAGGAGCCAGTCTTCAGGATCTGAAACTTCAGATGGAGCGCGATACGTATTTCGCCTCGACAACAGAAATTAGTTACGTGCCGGCGGCTGAAGTGCAGATGATGGACGTATCGCCTAAGCAAATTGTGTCCGTAGCTACTGCTCTGATTCCGTTTCTTGAACATGATGATGCCAACAGAGCTCTCATGGGAGCAAATATGCAGCGTCAAGCGGTGCCATTGGTGCGAGCGGAAGCTGCTTATGTAGGAACAGGCATCGAGGCGCGAGCAGCGGTAGACGCCGCTGACGTTATTCTCGCTAAAGAAGCTGGGGTGGTGACTAGGGTCAGCAGCCAGTCGATAAGAGTTGAGTACAACAAACTTGGGTCAGTTGAACATGATTTGCTTAAGTTTAAGCGCTCAAACCAGGACACTTGTATAAATCAAAGGCCGATTGTTGCCGAAGGCGACAAGGTAAAGAAGGGAGCTGTCTTAGCTGATGGTCCTTCGACTGATCAAGGCGAATTAGCTTTAGGTAAGAATCTACTAGTCGCTTACATGGCCTGGGAGGGTTATAACTTCGAGGACGCGATCATTCTTTCTGAACGTCTCGTGAAAGATGATGTACTTACCTCGATACATATTAAAGAACACGAAATTGATGCTCGGGATACGAAATTAGGACCGGAAGAAATAACTCGGGACATACCAAACCTCGCGGATGATGTGCTCGGCGAATTGGATGAAGACGGGGTAATCCGAGTTGGCGCCGAGGTAAATCCTGGTGATGTTCTAGTCGGGAAAGTTACTCCTAAGGGAGAAACAGAACTGACTCCTGAAGAGCGTCTGCTGAGAGCAATCTTCGGAGAGAAAGCGCGTGAAGTAAGAGACACTTCCTTAAAAGTTCCGCATGGTGAGCGCGGCGTTGTTATAGACGTGAAGGTTCTTAGGCGTGACGAAGATCAAGAGTTATCTCCTGGCGTTAATGAACTTGTTAGGGTTTACATTGCCCAAAAGAGAAAGATTAGCGTTGGTGACAAGCTCGCTGGTCGGCACGGTAACAAAGGAGTAATCTCCAAAATTCTTCCTATCGAAGATATGCCTTACTTGGCTGACGGAACTCCGATAGATATCATTCTTAGCCCCCTTGGTGTTCCTAGCCGTATGAATGTTGGCCAGGTGCTCGAAGCTCATCTTGGTTATGCAGCGCGATGGGGTTGGGAATTTGAAGGTAAGTTGGTCGGGGATTCTCCGATTTCAAATAGCGATAAGAAAACCCGTCCCCGAACACAGCCTTCGGTATTTGTTGCGACGCCGGTATTTGATGGAGCAGCGTGGGATGAAGTGGAAAGCGCTGGGGTCCACCCAACGATTCAAAAAACGCTTGAAAAGCTTCGCCCAGAATCGGTTACTGGCGACCGGATGATGACTGCTACTGGGAAGACCACGCTATATAACGGTCGTACCGGCGAAGCATATGATCAGCAAATCATGGTCGGCTATAGTTACATTTTGAAGCTAGCTCATCTTGTCGACGATAAAATCCATGCTCGTTCAACCGGGCCGTACTCGATGATTACTCAACAGCCATTAGGCGGTAAAGCTCAATTCGGTGGCCAACGCTTTGGTGAAATGGAAGTTTGGGCCTTAGAAGCTTATGGTGCTGCGTATCTCCTTCAGGAACTTTTGACGATTAAGTCAGATGATGTTCTCGGACGGGTTCGAGTATATGAAGCAATCGTCAAGGGTGAAAATATTCCTGAACCAGGGATACCAGAGAGTTTTAAAGTTCTGATCAAGGAAATGCAAGCTCTTTGCCTCAACGTTGAGGTAATGGCTCTGGACGGTAAAGAGATTGATATGCAAGGTCTTGATGAAGATGTTTTCCGAGCAGAAGAATCACTCGGTATTGATATCAGTCGTCCTGAACGAGGGACAGATGAAGACGATGAACTTAGGAGACGACGTTCATGAAGGTCTATAGCCCAATGCCCAATTCGTCGCGGACTGTGAGTAGCAAATGATTGATGTTAATGAATTCTCTGATATTCGTATTGGCTTGGCTACGGCCGATGCTATCCGGACATGGTCTAATGGTGAGGTTAAAAAGCCTGAAACCATCAATTACCGGACCCTAAAGCCAGAAAAAGACGGTCTTTTCTGCGAAAAAATCTTTGGTCCTACCAAAGATTGGGAATGTGGGTGCGGCAAGTATAAACGGGTTCGCTTTAAGGGAATAATTTGCGAACGATGCGGCGTTGAAGTGACCCGAACCAAAGTAAGACGGGAACGAATGGGCCATATAGAATTAGCTGCCCCAGTTGTTCATATATGGTATCTGCGCGGAACACGAAGCTGGTTGGCTTACCTTCTCACAGGTTTAGAAATCAAAGAAGAACTAAAAGCGAAACAGTTAGAACGCGTAATTTACTTTGCCGCTAATCTTGTGAGCTGGGTAGATGTTGATAAACGTCACGAAGATCTTCCACGCTTAGAAGCTGAGATGCGGGAAGAACTTGATGCGATTAATGAAGAACTTGAAGGTGAAATTGAAAATCGGCTTGCGAAACTAGAAAAAGAAGTAAGCGAACTCGAAAGTAAAGGCTCCAACGATAAGGAAATCAAAGCGGCAAAACGCGATCATGACAAGGATGTTGAGCTTCTGCGCACAGAATACGCTGATGAGCTGGAACTAGTTCAACGGGTATTTGATGAATTTAGCGGCTTGCATGGACGTAAAATTTTCGAAGACGAGCTTTTATGGCGAGAACTTGAAGATAGATACGGTGAGTATTTCGAAGGTGGCATGGGAGCCGAAGCGATTACCCAACTCATGGCACGTGTCGATTTTGACGACGAAGAAGTTCTTTTACGTGAAGCTATTGACGCTTCTGATGGAAGGAAAGAACTGTCAGCGCAGCGGAAGCAAAAAGCGATTAAGAGGCTGAAGATCCTCACCGCATTTAACCGTCGAAATGAACAGAATAAACGAATTAATGACCCACGGGCAATGATTCTTGATGCAGTTCCCGTTATTCCGCCTGAGCTTCGCCCGATGGTGCAACTTGATGGTGGCCGTTTCGCTACTTCGGACTTGAATGATTTGTATCGCAGGGTGATTAACCGAAATAACCGTCTTAAACGATTACTTGATCTTGGTGCTCCGGAAATAATTGTGAATAACGAAAAGCGTATGCTGCAGGAAGCTGTTGACGCGCTTTTTGATAATGGCCGACGCGGTCGACCAGTAACCGGACCTGGCAACCGTCCCCTGAAGTCGCTTTCTGACATGCTCAAAGGCAAACAAGGAAGATTTCGTCAAAACCTCTTAGGCAAGCGTGTCGATTATTCGGGCCGTTCGGTGATTGTTGTAGGACCTACACTTAAGTTACATCAGTGCGGCTTGCCTAAATTAATGGCATTAGAGCTTTTTAAACCGTTTGTAATGAAACGACTTGTAGATCTTGAGCTTGCGCAAAATATTAAATCCGCTAAGCGTATGGTTGAGCGTCGTAAGTCTGAAGTTTGGGAAGTTCTCGAAGAAGCAATTAAAGAACACCCAGTGCTTTTAAATCGAGCGCCAACGTTACATCGACTTGGAATACAGGCTTTTGAACCAGTACTAGTTGATGGTAAAGCGATACAGATTCATCCGCTTGTGTGTGCCGCTTTTAATGCCGACTTTGATGGCGACCAAATGGCTGTTCATCTACCGTTATCGGCGGAAGCTCAAGCTGAGGCTCGAGTCTTAATGCTGTCGGCGAATAATATCTTGTCGCCCGCCGATGGGCGCCCAATGACAGTACCCAGTCAGGACATGATTATTGGCGGCTATTACCTCACAGAGATGCGGGAAAAAAATGATGACGCCAAAGTAAAGGTATTTAAACACTTTCATCAAATTGAACGTGCTGTAGAACTCAATCATGTCAATCTTCATAGCCCGATTGTTTGGAGAAACGAAGCTCTTGCTGACGGCGACGGTGGATTCCATGTAACTACCGCAGGAAGAGTGCTGTTTAACTCAGCGATGCCTGAAGGCTTTCCGTATGTCAATGTGAAAGTCCGTAAACAAGAAATGGGTGAAATCGTTAGAGATCTTTCTGCCGGATATCCCACTAATAAGGTCGCGGCTAGTCTTGATAAAATTAAGAATTTGTGTTTCGTATATGCAACAAAATCTGGCCTAACAGTCTCTATCGATGACGTTCGGACACCTCCAGATAAAGAAGTCATTATGGAACGTTACGAGGGAGAAGCTGAACGGGTTGAAACTCAGTATCGTCGGGGAATTATCACTGATGGTGAGCGTCGCCAAAAAGAAGTAGAAATTTGGACATCTGCGACGGAAGAAGTGCGTCAGTCACTTGAAGTTGAACTTAAAAAAGATGCGTTCAACTCAATTGAAATGATGGTCGAATCGGGCGCTCGCGGAAACATGATGCAAGTGCGCCAAATCGCAGCTATTCGAGGCCTAGTTGCTAACCCTCGTGGCGATATTATTCCTAGGCCAATTAAATCTTCGTATCGCGAAGGCCTCACCATGCTCGAGTACTTTATCTCGACGCCTGGTGCTCGAAAAGGATTAGTTGATACAGCGCTTCGAACTGCTGATTCGGGGTACCTAACTCGGCGATTAGTTGACGTAGCGCAAGAACTTATTGTTAACGAAGAAGATCCGTTCGAAAGGTCTGGGCCGGTGCTAGGCCTCTGGCTAGAAGATATTGGACCAGATACAAGCGAAAAGCGAACTTATCTAGAGACCCGTCTCTTTAGTCGTTGTTTAGCTCAAGCAGTTGAGTTGTCAGATGGCTCAACCCTAGAAGCTGGTACTTTGATTCGCGAAGAAGAAATGATCACGTTGCGTGATGATCCTGCAGTCGAAAGAGTAATGGTTCTATCCCCGCTTACCGATAACTCTGAATTCGGTGTTGCATCAAAAGCATACGGAAGTTCGCTTGCGACGGGAGAAATGATCGAAGTTGGTGAAGCGGTAGGCGTTATCGCAGCTCAATCGATTGGTGAGCCTGGTACCCAATTGACAATGCGTACTTTTCATACTGGAGGCGTCGCCGGCAGTGACATCGCTGGTGGTCTTCCTCGCGTTGTTGAACTTTTTGAATCTCGGACCCCAAAAGGTAAAGCAACTCTTGCGACACGAACTGGCGTGGTCAGAATCGGTGATGATGATGGCCGCGGACGAGAAGTGTTGGTTGTCGCAGATAACGGAGACGAAGACCTGCACACAGTGTCGACGATTGCACGATTAGCAGTAACTGATGGCCAAGAAGTGAGAGCTGGCGATCCGTTAGTAGACGGTCCAAGAGACCCTAAAGAACTGCTTGAAATTCGAGGTGTGCGCGAGACTCAACAATACATCGTTGAAGAAGTGCAAAAAGTGTATCGAGAGCAGGGTGTATCAATCCACGATAAACACATCGAGTTGATTGTTAGGCAGATGACTCGTCGTGTTCTTGTGGGTGAGCCAGGAGAATCAGAGTTTCTGCCTGGAGAGCAAGTTGATCAACGGGTCTACGGCGAAACTAACAGAATGTTAGTCAAAGAGGGCAAACGGCCAGCCGAAGCTCGTCCGGTGATGATGGGAATCACGAAAGCCTCGTTAGCAACCGAGTCGTGGCTCTCTGCTGCTTCTTTCCAGGAGACAACTCGTGTCCTCACTGAAGCCGCAATTGAGGGCCGGCGTGATGATCTAAAGGGCCTGAAGGAGAATATAATTATTGGTAAGCTGATACCTGCGGGAACAGGGCAGGGGCGTTATTGTAATATCGATACAACTGCACCTGATTATGAGCCTTTAGATTTTTGGTCATCGGAAGAAGATCAAGACCCTGCTGCTTGGCTAGCGAGTATTGGTAATGAAAATAAGGCATCTCTTGGTGATGCAAGCTAGGTAATTTGCCACAAACATTAATAACTAAATTACGGCGGGTTCTTCAAATTATGAAGCACTCGCCGTAATTACTTTTATAGTAGATGAGCTTGTCTTGGGCTAAGGAGTAATTGAGTGACAACATTTGGCTCAAGAAGCTTGGCTTGAGTTGCTTAGCTCCGTTGATTAGCACGAATCTGTGCGGTTGATGATGTGAGACCAAAGGTCCGGGTAAGGTAAACCAGTCGGTGTCCGCTCGTGTTAGCTGATAAGTAGAGTAGATTTGTAGGGCTTGTGATAGTGAGAAAAATTCACTGTTTGTGTGCTGAAAGCCGTTAAATCAACCACTTCAACGAAAATCCGTTGTATTGTTCCTAAAACTTTTTTGTTGTTTAACCCAGATAGTTTGCGTACGAGTTGCCTCTAGCTTACGCGCCTCGTAACATTACGGACTGGTCTTAGACCGGCCTTTGTAATGTGCCGGTAACCATGAGATCTACCTCCAACCGTACTCCAGAGGTACCTGGTGCCAACCATTCAGCAATTGGTCCGGAAGGGCCGTAAGTCAAAACCTACCAAAGGTAAAACGCCCGCCCTGAAGGGATCACCGCAACGCCGCGGTGTCTGTACACGCGTTTATACCCATACGCCTAAGAAGCCTAACTCAGCTCTGCGAAAAGTCGCTCGTGTGCGATTAACCAGTGGAATTGAAGTTACCGCTTATATCCCAGGAGAGGGACACAACCTTCAAGAACACAGCATCGTTCTTGTGCGTGGTGGCCGTGTAAAAGATCTTCCTGGTGTTCGCTATAAAGTTATTCGTGGCTCTTTAGACGCATCAGGCGTTTCAGCGCGACGACAAGCCCGTTCGCGCTATGGCGCAAAGAAAGAGAAGAGCTGACATGCCTCGTCGCGGAGCGGCACCACGTCGCACTCTCCCAGCAGATCCAGTATATGATTCCACTCTTGTTACTCAAGTGATTAATAAGGTCCTGCAGCGTGGCAAACGCGCAACAGCAGAGCGGATTGTATATCAGGCGCTTGATATTGTGTCGGATAAAACTGGTGGCGAAGCGATTAGCGTTCTTAAAAGAGCAGTTGATAACACCAAACCTCAATTAGAAGTTAAAAGTCGCCGAGTTGGTGGAGCTACTTACCAAGTCCCGGTTGAAGTCCGGCCTCGTAGGGCCAATACTCTGGCGATCAGATGGATAGTCACTTATTCAAGAGCGCGTCGGGAACGAACTATGGCAGAACGGCTTGCTAACGAGTTACTTGATGCCTCTAATGGCACTGGGTCTTCTGCAAAACGACGTGAAGATACCCACCGCATGGCAGAAGCTAACAAGGCCTTTGCCCATTATCGTTGGTAACTAATTACCACAATGCCTTCACCCAGATTTATTCAGCATCGTAGCGGTGTTTCTAAAGCTGGTAAGGCGTTCTTCTATACCATATGAGACTCCTTAACCCCCTAAACCTGAGAGATCGAGGCACATCCCATGCCACGTAATCACCCACTTAATCGTGTGCGAAATATCGGCATCATGGCTCACATCGATGCTGGCAAAACAACTACAACCGAACGAATTCTTTACTACACCGGTGTTAACTACAAGATTGGTGAAGTTCACGATGGTGCAGCCACGATGGACTGGATGGAACAAGAGCAAGAACGCGGTATTACGATTACTTCGGCTGCAACAACATGCATGTGGAATGACCATCAAATTAACATAATTGATACGCCTGGTCACGTTGATTTTACGGTCGAAGTTGAGCGATCTCTGAGAGTGTTGGATGGTGCCGTTGCACTATTTGATGGCGTGGCAGGCGTGGAACCTCAGACCGAAACTGTTTGGCGTCAAGCTGACAAATATGGTGTTCCTCGCATGTGTTTCATAAATAAGCTTGACCGCACAGGAGCTTCATTTTATGACTCGCTAGCAAGTATCATCGATCGGTTACAAGCAAACGTTGCGGTTCTGCAGTTGCCAATCGGGATCGAAGCAAATTTCTTAGGTGTTGTTGACATAGTTAATATGAATGCCATCGTTTGGGAAGGCGAAGATCTTGGTGCCAGCTACAAGGTAGTGCCAATACCTGAAGATATGGCAGACGAAGCCGCCGAATACAGAGGCAAACTCCTCGAAGTTCTATCAGATGTAGATGAAAACATCATGATGGCTTTCCTAGATGGAGAAGAAGTTGACACCGAAACAATAGTAAATGCTATACGAAAGGGCACAATCGCGAATCAAATAGTGCCTGTTCTCACTGGAACAGCCTTTAAGAATAAGGGTGTACAGCCTCTTCTTGACGCAATCAACAGTTATCTTCCGTCGCCGCTCGATGTGCCAGCTATTAATGGCACATCCCTAGATGGTGGAACTGAGCTAGAACGCCAGCCTGATGATTCTGAGCCTTTCTCGGCGTTGGCCTTCAAAATTATGACTGATCCTCATGTCGGAAAACTTGTATATTTCCGTGTGTACAGCGGCTCGCTCTCAAAGGGTGACCAAGTCCTCAACACGACCACTGGGAACAAAGAACGTATAGGTCGTATCTTGCAGATGCATGCTAATAATCGCGAGGATCGCGATGATGTAGTTGCGGGTGACATCGTTGCAGGAATTGGTTTCAAGAACACTCGCACTGGAGATACTCTTTGCGACGCCTCTAGCCCGATTATCTTAGAACAACTTACTTTCCCAGAGCCTGTTGTGCACGTGGCAGTCGAGCCTCGTTCCAAAAATGATCAGGATAAGTTAAGTAAAGCGCTATCAGCCCTGTCAGAAGAAGACCCCACTTTCAGAGTCCAGACCGACCTAGAGACTGGACAGACAGTTATTTCAGGTATGGGTGAACTCCACCTTGAAGTTTTAGTCGATCGAATGATGCGTGAATTCCGAGTTGACGCAACAATTGGAAAGCCACAAGTGGCTTACCGAGAAACTATTACGAAGACTGTTGAAAAGTATGAGTACAGACACATTAAACAAAGCGGTGGTTCAGGCCAATTTGCTGTTGTTGTAATAAACATGGAACCGAATGAGCCAGGGGTTGGGTACACCTTCAGCGATACCATCAAAGGTGGAACTATCCCAAAGGAATACATTAACTCTGTGAACCAAGGCCTTCAGTCTTCGATGGACCAGGGTCCTTTAGCTGGGTTCCCGATGGTTGATGTGAATGTGAGTCTCGTTGATGGCAACACGCATGATGTTGACTCTTCAGAAATGGCTTTTAAAATTGCTGGCACCATGGCGATGAGGGAAGCTTCTCGGCGAGCTGGACCAGTTCTTCTCGAACCGATGATGGCCGTTGAAGTTGTTACTCCAGAAGATTATATGGGGGATGTTATCGGCGATCTGAACTCCCGTCGCGGACGGATTGGCCAAATGGAAGGCCGAGGAAATGCTCAAGTCATTGACGCACAAGTTCCGCTCTCGGAAATGTTCGGATACGCTAATGATCTACGTTCACGTACCCAAGGTCGTGCGACGTACAGCATGCAGTTCGATAACTACCAGCAAGTTCCGCCGAACATTGCTGAAGATATCGTGAAGCGAATACGTGGCGAGTGACCAGTACGGTCAAAATAGCTAAATCTAAATCAGTAAAATTAAATAAATTCGAAGAATCAAGATAAGCAACCGTAGTTAAGACACCGGAGAAGAAGAAGGACCTAATGGCTAAGGAAAAGTTCGAGCGGACGAAACCCCATGTAAATGTTGGCACAATGGGTCATATCGACCATGGCAAGACCACCCTTACAGCAGCGATCACAAAAGTTTTAGCGGAAGCAAGCGGTGGCGAAGCAGTAGACTTCCAAGACATCGATAAAGCTCCTGAAGAACGCGAGCGTGGTATCACAATTTCGATTTCACATGTCGAATACGAAACTGCAAATCGTCACTACGCACACGTTGATATGCCTGGTCACGCTGACTACATCAAAAATATGATTACCGGCGCAGCTCAGGTAGATGGCGCAATTTTAGTTGTTTCGGCGGCGGACGGCCCAATGCCACAAACTCGTGAACACGTGTTGTTAGCCCGCCAAGTTGGGGTTCCATACATCGTTGTAGCGCTTAACAAGTGCGATATGGTTGATGATGAAGAGCTTCTAGAGCTCGTAGAACTTGAAGTACGTGAACTTCTCAGCGAATATGAATTCCCGGGTGATGATCTTCCTGTAGTGCGCTGTTCAGCGCTTGGAGCTCTTAACGGCGATGATGGTGCTGCTGAGATGATTCAAGAGTTGATGGAGGCATGTGATACCGCTGTTCCAGAGCCTGTTCGTGAAACTGATAAACCATTCTTGATGCCTGTTGAAGACGTGTTCTCAATTACTGGTCGTGGAACTGTTGTAACCGGTAAAATTGAGCAAGGTAAAATTAATACAGGGGATGAAATCGAAATTGTTGGTATCCGCGATACGCAAACAACTACCTGTACAGGTGTAGAAATGTTCCGCAAAATCTTGGATGAAGGTCAGGCCGGCGACAACGTTGGGCTGTTGCTTCGAGGAACTAAGAAAGAGGATGTTGAGCGGGGTCAAGTATGTTGCGCAAAGGGTTCAATCACCCCTCACACAAAGTTTGAAGCACAGGTATATGTGCTGAACAAAGATGAGGGAGGACGCCACAAGCCATTCTTCTCGAACTATCGCCCGCAATTCTTTTTCCGTACCACTGATATAACGGGTACAGTCGAACTTCCAGCGGGTACCGAAATGTGCATGCCTGGAGACAACACAGATATGACTGTTAATCTGATTAATCCAATTGCTATGGAAGAGGGTCTACGCTTCGCTATTCGTGAAGGCGGTCGAACTGTCGGCGCCGGTCGAGTAACAAAGATCATCGAATAGTTATGGCTAACTCTCAGAAAATACGTATCAGGTTAAAAGCTTATGACCACGAAATAGTGGACCAAAGCACTCAGAAAATTGTTGAGACTGTATTGCGGACTCAGGCAATTCTCAAAGGACCCGTTCCTCTTCCAACAGAGAAGCATCGATATACAGTTGTTCGATCTCCTCATAAAGATAAGGATTCTAGGGAACACTTTGAGATGCGTATTCATAAGCGACTAATCGATATTCTCGAGCCGTCGCCGAAAACTGTTGACTCTCTTCAGCGGCTTGAGCTGCCGGCCGGAGTTGATATTGAAATTAAGATACAACAGGGTTAAAAATAGGTAGCTGTGATGAACAGTAGCGGGGCTTGCCCCGCAACTGTGAGTTATTTATGTTACTGCAACTTATTTACGCTCTCGAGTTGGCACTTTGCCGTAAACCTCGGTATCGTGGTCTCTCTGTGCACTGGACTTGTTCGGCAGCACAAACTGATGTCTGTTAAGGCCGGCTCTCTCGGGAACCGGAACCAATCAGCACAACCTAAATTTCGCTCCGCCGGGTTACCGTGCGGAGCGTTCGTATGAGCAGCGGCCGCCGGTCGTTGTAATTGAAAGAGGAAGACGCCCGTCATGGCGAATAAGGCGATCGTCGCCACCAAAGTCGGAATGACCCAGCTATGGGATCAGGATAATAATATTGTCCCGGTCACAATGCTCCAGGTTAAGCCGTGTCGTGTGGTCCAGATAAAAACTAATGAACGAGATGGCTACACAGCCGTACAAGTGACTTTTGGGCAAAAAGACCCACGAAAGCTCAGTAAACCTGAAGCTGGTCACTTTACAACTGCTGGGGTAGATGCCGGTGAACGATTGGTAGAGCTGCGTCTTGATGATGTCAGCACTATTGAGATCGGCCAGGAACTTTCTGCTGATGTCCTTGAAGCAGGTGAAAAAGTCGATGTAACGGCTGTATCACGTGGTAAAGGCTTTGCTGGAGTTATGAAAAGACATAACTTCGCAGGGCAACGTGCAAGCCATGGCGCTCACAAAGTACATAGAGCTCCCGGAGCAATCGGTGCATGCGCTACACCAGGCAGAGTATTTCGTGGAACTAAGATGGCCGGTCGAATGGGAGCTGAAAAAGTGACCACTTTGAACCTGACAGTGGTCGAAGCAGATCCTGATCGTGAGCTTTTACTAGTTCGCGGTTCTGTGCCAGGACCCAAAGGCGGCGTTGTAGTAATCCGCGATGCGATTAAAGGTGGATCATGACAACATTAGATCTTCGAACTCAAGATGGTGGAGTTGCTGGCTCAGTTGAGCTCAATGATGCGATATTCGGGCTTGAGCCCAATATCCATGTCCTTCACCAAGTAGTAACAGCTCAATTAGCGGCTCGACGTAGCGGTAGTGCTAAAACAAAGACTAGAGCCGAAGTGCGTGGTGGTGGAGCTAAACCATACGCTCAAAAAGGTACTGGCAGAGCTCGGGCAGGTTCGACACGATCGCCACAGTTCCGTGGTGGTGGCGTGGTCCACGGGCCCAGGCCCCGCAGTTACGCTCAAAAAGTTAACAAAAAAATGATTCAATTAGCTTTGAACTCTGCATTGAGCGATAGAGCACAAAGTGAACGACTAGTCGTAGTAGATGCATGGAAATTCGCAACACCAAAAACTAAAGATGCAGTGCAAGTAATAGAGGCACTGGATCTTATGGGTAAAGTGTTGATAGTTGTCGATGAGCAAGACCAGACAGCAGCGCGTAGCTTTAGGAACCTTCCGAACGTGCAACTTGTTCAGTGTGCTGAACTTAATGCGTACGACATTCTTTGCTGCGACTGGCTTGTCTTTTCCCAAGCGACGCTCCCAGGAAGTGAAGCATGAAAGATTTAAGAGATGTGCTCATAGCCCCAGTAGTCTCTGAAAAAAGCTATGACCAGTTCGAAAAAGGTGTCTATGTCTTTAAAGTTCACGATTCTGCTTCAAAGCCCGAAATCCGTCAGGCTGTGGAATTTATCTTTGATGTCAAAGTCACAAACGTAAACACATTAAACCGTAAAGGCAAGGTTCGTCGCAACCGACGAAATAACACGCTTGGAAAACGGCCAGATAGCAAACGAGCCATCGTCACCCTCGCCGAGGGTGACTCGATACAGATTTTTGAGTCCTAGATATGGGTATACGCGTACGTAAACCGACGAGTCCTGGTCGGCGCTTTCAGACTGTTTCTGATTTTGCTGAAATTACAAAAAGTAAGCCAGAGCGGTCGCTAACAGTAAAAAAGAACTCAACTGGCGGTAGGAATGCCCACGGCCGAAAAACAGCCCGACACCGTGGTGGTGGTCATAAGCAGGCTTATAGAATTATTGACTTTAAGCGCACTAAAGACGGGGTACCTGCGACCGTTGCAGCAATTGAATATGATCCCAACCGAAACTGCCGAATAGCGTTGCTTCACTATCATGATGGCGAAAAAAGCTACATTCTCGCTCCCGCAGGATTAGAAGTTGGAAATAAATTAGAAAATGGGCAGCGCGCCGAAATCCAAATCGGGAACTGCTTGCCTCTGAGATACATTCCGGTTGGTACCACCATCCACAACATCGAGCTTAAAGCTGGTGCTGGTGGACAGATGGCTCGCTCAGCTGGCGCG
>CAJQGN010000299.1 GCA_905477545.1 uncultured Acidimicrobiales bacterium
TGGGTCAGCATCTAAAAGTCTTTGAGGGTCGATTGCTTTGCCCCAGGCTTCTTCGACAACAACAACAGATGCACCTGCTCGCGCAGCAACATCACACATACGTCCACCGAATACTCCATTAACACCAATTACTACAGTGTCACCGGGGTTAATGAAGTTGACAAAAGAAGCTTCCATCCCAGCTGAGCCGGTAGCGCTGATTGGGAAAGTAAGCTGGTTACTTGTGCGCCAAACTTCCCGTAGTCTCTCGTTCAATTCATCAAGCAGTTGAATGAAGTCGGGGTCTAAGTGACCTAATACCGGTCTTGTGAATGCTTCAATCACTTCTGGGTAGGGGTTGCAGGGGCCTGGGCCCATAAGAATACGGTCGGCGTGAATCACATTTTTACGCTACAACTCAATCGGCGACAATGCTGACTAAAAATGCCTCTTTGGCGGACTAATAATTGTGAAACTCAGTCATAGTTTCTTAGAAGCGATATCAAACTGCTTGTGTCGAGCCGATTTCCTTGGCGCTGTTGAACCTTTTTATAGAGTTCATCTACCATTTTGGTAATTGGTAATGGGGATCCGGTTCTTGTCGCCTCGCTGAACACTATTCCAAGATCTTTTCGCATCCAATCGACAGCAAAACCAAAGTCGAACTCATCCTTGGTCATTGTCCTAGCGCGATTCTCCATTTGCCAGGAGCCAGCTGCGCCTTTCGAAATAGTTTCGAGCACTAATTCTAAATCAAGCCCAGAGCGTCGGCCAAATTCCAGACCTTCAGACAGTCCTTGTATGAGACCGGCAATGCATATTTGATTAACCATTTTTGTTAGTTGTCCGGAACCAGTCGGCCCTATCAAAGTGCATTGCTGACTATAGCTTTGCAGAGCGCTTCTGGAGTTATGAAAGACGGCTGCGTCGCCACCGCACATGATGGTTAGGTTGCCATTTTCGGCTCCAGCCTGTCCGCCGGATACGGGTGCATCAAGAAAACCAATACTTTTCTCAGAACAGATTTGACCTAATTCCCTTGCAAGATCCGCAGACGCCGTGGTGTGGTCAATTAGTACGCTTCCTGCCCGCATTCCTTCCAGAACTCCGGAAGGTCCATTGACTACGTCTCGTACATCACGATCAGCTCCGACGCATATAAAGACGTAATCAGAATTTATCGCAGCTTTTCTAGGGCTTGAAGCCATTGAACCCCCATGCTGAGCGACCCACTCAGTCGCCTTGGAAGTAGTTCGATTGTAGACCGTAGTATCGAAGCCGGAACGTTGTAAATGTGCAGCCATAGGGAAACCCATAGCTCCGAGGCCAATAAAAGCTACTTTTGATACAGCATTCACGATTCGCAACCCTTCATGAGTGTTTGTGGCAGACAGCTTCAAGCATTATTTTATTTGGGTCTTTCCAGAAAAAAGCATAGTAAGGCGGAGGGTAGTCAGGCCATTCGCGCGGGCTATGAACGATCTGAGAATTCATATCGGATACAGATTTATGCAGGTTCGTAACAGACTCTCGAGATGGCATCATAAAGGCCAGGTGTTGAAGCCCTACTCCGTGTTGGTCAAATCCAGGAGTATCCGCTTTATAAAAAAATAAATATGTTCCCACTTTGTTTCCACGTGGTCGATACGCAAATTGATCATCATCATTGATGAACAATTCATAACTCAGCAACGGCATAAGCAACGCGTAATAAGAACGAGATTCTTCGAAGTTGAAAATGTTTATGCCGATATGTCCTAGGGCCATACTCAATCCGATTCAGATAGAAAAATTATCTTAAAATATTTTCATAAGCGATCGTAACTCGCGTAAATAGTCAGCAATCAAAGTCACGTTTAAGAATTGCTTTAAGCTCATGTTTGAGAACTTTTCCCATCGCGTTCCTAGGAAGCGCAGTCATCCAAATTAAGCGCTTGGGGTGTTTGAACTTCGCAACTCGAGTATTGAAAAGTCTAAAAATTTCGCTATCAGATGGTTTCTCATTGGATGCCGAGACACCCAATACGATAGGTATTTCTCCCCACTGCTCATCTTTAATTCCAACAACTGTTACCTCCGAGAAAAATGAACTGTCGTTAAGAATTTCTTCTAATTCGGCAGGATAAATGTTTTCTCCTCCAGAAATAATCATGTCTTTTTTTCTATCGTCGATATACACCCAGCCGTCAGGATCCTGGTGCCCTATGTCACCGGTGTGAAACCAGCCATCTGTTATAGCTTCTTGTGTTGCTATCGGGTTATTCCAGTATCGAGATAAAATATTTGGACCCCTGACCCAGAGTTCACCGGACGCTCCAGGAGAAACGTCGCAGCCCTCTGAATCAACAATTCTTAGCTTTGTGAGAGGAGAGGGCTTTCCGCAAGAGCCCGGATGCTCATTTGCGGCATCAATTCTAAGGTGAATAGAAGTTGGCGCTGTTTCTGTTGAACCATAGACCTGACCTACAACTATGTCGCGGTCGGTAAAGGGCTGGACGCATGATGCAGGAATTGTTGATGAGCCGGTCATCAATCCGGTAAGTGAGCTCAAGTCTGTATCGTTAAAATTCGGATGCTTGCTGACTGAGTTTAAGGTAGCTGGTACAAGCAAAGACCAAGTTGGTTTCCACCGTTCAACATCTTTTAACCAGGTTTCTGGGTCGAAGCTTCTGTGAAGTAATACCGCTGCGCCAGCGAATAAGGCTGGAAGCGTTTGGATGTTAAGACCACCGACATGGAAAAGAGGAAGTAAAGTGAGAATTCGGTCGTTACTTGAAAAATCGTGTGCATGTGTAGCGTTTACGGCATTTGCCACTAGTGCTTTTTGGGTTAGGACAGCTCCCTTTGGTCGCCCCGTAGTTCCCGAAGTGTAAGCGAGTAGAACATCATCATTTACCTCGCCGGTGCGCGGCGCGCTTGGGCTTACTGAGTACAGGTCTGCTGCTGTGCATACATTCAGCGCTGACGCTATGAGAGCAGCGTTAGCATGCTCTATGAAATCTGTTTCAGCCACCAAGACGGTCGGGCTCGCATCATCGAGAATCCATTGGTGTTCCGCAACTGTCAATCGAGAGTTAAGCGGCAAATAGATCGCACCTAAACGCGAGCAAGCAAGAAGAATTTCTATGGCCAGTGGGTGATTATGACCAAGCCACGCTACACGGTCTGTTCGACGTACTCCGAGATCATAAAGACCATTAGCGACAGTCTCAATATTTTTTGAAAGCTGGAGGTAGGTGCTGGATTGATCTTCAAATTCTATCGCTACGGCTTCAGGCCTGTGAGCAGCGCAACTGTCAATGTAACTCGCAAGGTCTCGATTGTGCTCCACGAACAAAGGCCTTTCGGTTCTTGTCAACTGAATTTAGAAATTAACACTCTAAAGGTAGTCACTGAATTATGGCAGCGCACTCAATTTGGCTCCATGCCATCTGTTATCTCATCGAAATGATTGAGTTTGCGCAAATCTGGCACGAAAATCGCGAATACTAGAACGACGAGAATCGTTGCGATGCCAGAAATGATGATCGCTGGAACTAAACCAAACCATTCGGCCGTAACGCCTGACTCGAATGCGCCAAGTTCATTGGATGCACCTATGAATACTGCTTCTACGGCAAGGACTCGCCCTCTTAAAGAATCTGGAGTTGCTAACGGAACGATAGTCGCTCGAATAAAAACGCTAACCATATCTGCAGCTGCAAGCGCAGCGAACAAGAATAGAGTAATCACAAGATTACGACTGAACGCTACAAGAATCGTAAGCGCCCCAAAGATAGCGACGGCTTGCATGAGCGTCCTGCCAATATTGGCGCTCAGCGGCGTTTTAGCAAGAGCTACTGCAGTAACAGCAGCGCCGAAAGCTCCTGCAGAACGCAGCCAGAAGGGAGCAGATTCACCGGCTGAAAGCAAATTAGTTGAGATGGAGGGTGCCAGAGCGATAACACCTCCTAATAGAACAGCAAAAAGATCCAATCCGATGACCGCTAAAAGTAAGGGCGTTCGCCATACCAAACGAAGCCCTCCAAGAGCATTTGCAAAACTTGGTCGTTCGAGGGCGTTTGATTGCGGCGAGTCAAGTTCAATATTCCGTATTGTCAACGCGCTGATTGTGTCAAGTCCTGCTATGGCAAGAAAAGTCCAATGCGCTCCGAGCCCATAGACGGCACCAACTATAAGCGGTGAGATTATTGCAGACAGTTGCCAAACAGTTGAAAGGGCAGGTATGAGCCGTGGTAAATCTGAC
>CAJQGN010000300.1 GCA_905477545.1 uncultured Acidimicrobiales bacterium
TGGTCAGCACATAGGAATTTTAGTTGATTTGCCGGGCCCGAAAATTCGCTGTGGTCGCTTCTCAGAGGGTGGAATTGAATTAGCCGAAGACCAGTTAATTAAATTAGGAATTGGTGAAACTTTCAGTTCTAAAGAAGTTATTTCAGTCGGATACGAATCTTTGCTCAGCGATATCCAGGCTGGGGACAACCTTGCATTCGGTGATGGCAACGTAGTCTTGGTTGTTGAAGGACGCTCAGGCGATTTACTGGAAGCGCGAGTGGTGCACGGCGGACATTTAGAGGGCAACCCTGGCATACACATACCATCGGACCGACTACGTGTGACAACTCCTACCGCCCATGACCTTAAGCTCCTGGATGTTTTTGTCGAACTTGACGCCGACATGGTGGCGGTTTCTTTCGTCAGGTCTGCACACGACATACGAAGGCTCGGAGTGGAACCAACTCCACGGGGACCCTTAATTGTAGCGAAGATTGAAACAAAGGCTGCGGTTGAAAATTTAGAAGGGATAATCGACGCATCCGGAGCTGTCATGGTTGCGCGAGGGGATCTTGGTTCTGAGACTGAGATTGAAGAGCTCCCTCATTTACAAAAGCATATTATCCAAGAATGTGTGGCGCTTGGCCGCCCAGCTATAACTGCGACACAGATGCTTGAATCGATGGTCACCGCACCTATGCCGACTAGAGCAGAAGCGTCTGATATCGCAAATGCGGTATTTGACGGAACCTCAGCCGTAATGCTTAGTGGTGAAACGGCGATCGGTCGAGACCCTGAGAATGCCGTGGCGACGATGGCGCGTATTACAGAACGAGCCGATGAAAAATTTAATTATGAAGCTTGGGCCGAACACATACAAGCGATTAGACGAAGATCAAAAAATGATGCTGCCTATCTAAGGGTTACTGATGCGCTAACTATGGCGGCTGCTCGCACAGCATCCGAAACTGATGCTAAGGCTATTATTTGCCTTAGTCGCTCGGGTAACACTGTACGTAGCGTCGCTCGCTTCCGACCGAAGGTTCCTTTGTTCGGAATGACGTTTGATGACCAAACTGCGAACCAATTAACATTGTCTTGGGGTACCCGCCCTATTATCTTTGAAGAACGAGATACTCCTGCAGCTACAACCGCAGAAGCCCTGAGCACAGCAGCTCGCGTGGGAGGTGTCAGAAGTGGAGACACCGTTGTCATTGTTTCGGGCTCTAGAGCCACAGATAGCAGGGCGACAGATACTTTGAACGTGCTGCGAGTTCCTTAAGTCGTGGTAGCAAATATGCAAAGGTTGGATGGGCTTGCTGTATATGAAACGAAGCGAGACGGCCCTTGCGTTGTGTTCGTTCATGGCGCAATGGATAGGGCAGCAGGAATGATTCGAATTGCCCGTTGTCTTCCCACTTGCAACATCATTAGATATGATCGTCGTGGCTATGGCCGCTCTGATGCTGATGCCGCTGAACGTGGATTCGATGGGCAGATACAAGACTTAAAAGTGGCATTGCCCAAACGTCCTTGCGTTCTGTTTGGGCATAGCTATGGCGGGGTTATTGCTATGGCTCTAGGAAGCATGAAACCGTCAGAAGTTGTTGCTATCGTTTCGTATGAGGCCCCTCGAGCGTGGGAATCGTGGTGGCCGCAAGCGCCCGACGATGAGATTGACCCAGGAGATGCTGCGGAGTACTTCATGCGAAATTTGACTGGTGATCGCAAGTGGCTGTCCTTAACGTCGCGGGCGCGCGAACAATATCGCCATCAAGGTGAACTAATGGTTCAAGAACTCAGATGGCAAGAGACGAGACGTTACGATGCCTCTAAAATAGAGGTCCCGTTAATCATTGGTGTTGGTTCTCAATCAAACGAGCGTGCTCAGATGGCTGCACGATTGACGGCAGCCGAGGCGTCTAAGGGCACTCTTCAAAAAATTGAAGGGTTAGACCATGGAGCGCCACAAACACATCCGAAACAGATTGCACAATTAATCAAGCGTGCTCTCAACTCAATCAATCTCTAGGTAGAAGCGAACTCGGGCTTACGCGGTCGGGTCCACATAGAGGGCTAGTAGGAATTGCAACGGATTGACCAAAGAACTGGCACGAGCAAGAAAGTTGACATTCTCGCAACTCGGTTCGCTGGCCCCATAGCAAACCTGCTACGGCACCGATGATTAAGAGAAAGATGAGGAGAGTACCGATTTTCTTTATGAGCTTTATAGCCAACAGCGCTGACAGCCCTAGAACAATAATGCAAACGGTATTCAAATTTTGTAGACGTTCAATGTTTAGCCAGTCAGGGACCACTTAACGAACAATACGACATTCTGTGTATAGAGTCTGGTTATGCCTGAACAACCAATAAGCCTTTTTTCCAGCGGCCCACCTACGACAGTCATTTCTCTTCCGATAGCTGAAGCGGCTAACGAATTATCAGAAGCTAGGAATCAGAAACAAGAAGAGCGTAAATTCGCGATCGCTGCGGTGGTCGCTAACTGGCCTCGTTTTATAGATAGCTGGGTAGCTTTAGCAGAGGAGACCGATGATGTAATCGAACGATATGCATATTTTCGAATCGCATATCATCGGGGACTAGACACATTGAGAGGATCAGGCTGG